>SMXE01000223.1 GCA_004357015.1 Caldithrix sp. | reverse complement strand
TAGAACGTACGAAACCGACAGGTCGAATCTAACCGCGGCCCGCCAGCGCTCTCCCTCCCAATTACGTTCGCGCATCCAGTAACCGTAGGCCAGCAGGGTCAAACTGCCACCAACACCGCCAATAACGCCGAGGATAAATCTTGCACTACCCGCCGGAATGGCCGCTTGCGAGATGCTCTGCGCCAGCGTGATCGTCGGTGGATCGAGCAAGACAGCGCAGCCGAGAATGGCCACAAACATGAACCCGATGAAAACTTTCATCAGGCGCTCAAATTGCGAATAATTGCCCAGCAAAACGACTGCAGCGGCGACAAGTGAGTGAACCGTACCCCAAGCGCCCACCGAAAGTCCCGGCACGATGGCGTGCGCCGCCAGACCGCATGCAGAAATCAGCGCCCCGCCCACAATGAATGACCAAAGGACGAGGTAGATCAAAAAATAGTACTGCACCCAGCGGCCGAGGCGGTGCACCCAACCCTCTAACAAAGTTGTGCCGGTGGCGAGCTGCCAACGTGCAATGCCTTCGTTCAGCACAAATTTCATAAGCGCTCCGGCAGCCGCTGCCCAGACGATGGCAAAGCCATAGCGTGAACCCGAAACCGTGGCCGCAACCATGTCGCCGGCGCCAATGCCGGTGGCAGCGATGGCAATGCCCGGACCGAGGAAAGTAAGATAAGATCTAAACTTCTCGAAGAGCGATTGTGGCGTGGGGGAGTTATTCATTCAAAATTTCGTTCAAAGCTGCGCAAAATGGCTTTGGCGTTCATGAAGTGCCAATGCTATCGGCGACAAAGTCGCTCCATGGAAAAACACAGCAGGCAAAAACAATTGGATCCCTCCCTAAGTATTTGGCGCTCTTCGCTTTTCTTTCTACGCTCTACGCTTCTCGCATTTTTGTTTAGAATTTTGGATTCTTCAACTACGCCGAACTAGGAAGTCCCGGGCAAGTCTTCTGGCGAATCGCCACTCGAGTGATTCATTCCTCTTGAACTTTTCCGCGACCCAAAATTAAGCAGAATGATCAACCCCATGCCCACCATGATCACCACATCGGCCCAGTTGAAAATGCCGGTGCGCAGGCTGCCGATGCCCATGTTCATGAAATCGATCACCCGGCCGTCGTTAAAGATGCGATCGTACAGGTTGCTGAAGCCGCCGCCCAGAATGAGGGAAAGTGCGAAAGTGTGGTTGCGGTCCAGCTCTTTATTCAGCAAAATGTAGAGCAGCAGCGCAACCAGCAAGCCACCGCTGAGGGCAGTGAACAGCACCATGCGGGTGGTTTTGGAAAGACTAGAGCCTAAGCTTAGAAACGCGCCAGTGTTTTCCGCATACTGCAACCGGAACGTATTTCCAAGAAATGACTGAGGCCGCTGGTATTGCAGCTTCTCCTGCGCGACCCGCTTGCTGACCTGGTCGCAGCCGAAGCAGCACGCCAGAATCAGCAACGTCAAACAGAATCTTTGCATTCTTTGCATCAAGAATCTCTCTTCTTCTTTAGAATATTTTGCCAAAAATGGCAGAATTTGACTTCGCAGGCACTGACCAGTATTTGATCGAAAACGGTGGAACTTTCTTATAAGGCTGTCATTCCGAACCCGTTGTTCAGGGTGAGGAATCTGGCGCCGAAAATTTGTACTTTAAGAAACAAACCTTAAAGGCGAATGATTTGTGCATTGTCAGATTTCTCCCGTCAGAAACGAACTAACCGCAGAATTCGTGCAGAGCCTTCAGATCTCTTTCTCCGCAACCTGGGCGTTCTCCGCGATGAATGTGTCTTTGGTTTTTACGCCGGGTGCATCGAGAGCACCACGTCATTCGCTCTTCTTCATCAATTGAAGCAATTCATCGTCATCGATTTTGAGCGGTCCACCGGCGCCGCCCCGAATGCATTGAACGATCTCCGCCATGATGCTGACCGCCAGCTCTTCTGGGGTTTGTGCGCCAATGTCCAGGCCCACCGGCGCGTGAATCTCTTTGATCTTGTTGATTGGCACGCCGCTCTCCAGCAAGTCGCGAAAGATCATCACATTCTTGTGCCGGCTGCCAAGAAGACCGATGTAGCGCGCCTTTGTTTGTAATGCAGCATGGGTTGCGTCATCATCGTAACGGTGGCCGCGCGTCGCCACCAAGATGAACGAGTTGTAATTCTCCGGCACGTGGTCCAGCGCCTGCGGAAAGTCAGCTACCACAGTTTGATGCGCGTGTGGGAATCTTTCTTTGTTGGAAAACTCGGGCCGGTCGTCTACGATGATGACCCGAAATCCAAGCATGAGCGCGAGGTTGTAAACCGACTTGCCGATGTGTCCACCGCCCATGATGATCAGCGTAGGCGGGGTTGTGAAGCCTTCGACGTAAACTTGGGTACCATCATCTGCTTGCAGCATCTCGTTGTGGCCAAAGGGAGCGAGCTTCTTGCCCACACGCGCCACCAGCTTATCCAATTCAGGCGGGCCCAACGAACCCTCGGTCCTCCCATCATCGCGCATCAGCATTTTGGTTCCGGCGGCACAGCCTTGGCCGACACTCTTCACGACAGTCGCAACGGCAAGCGGTGCGCCTCCCTCATACGCTTGTCTTATTTCCTCGAAAAACAGCAACGTTGTCGCCGACTGCCAAAACGGCTCGATGAAGAAATCCATTGTACCGCCGCAGACGAGGCCGTCTTTTTCGGCGACATCGGCATCAAGGTGGTACTCGCGCAATTCCGGCGCACTCTTGTTGCGCAGCATTTCCCGAGCGTAAAACCAGATGTCGCCTTCCATGCAGCCACCACCGAGCGTGCCGACACTGCTGCCGTCCTCCCGGATGAGTTGCTTTGCGCCGGCCTTCTGTGGCGTCATGCCGCGCGTGCGCACTACAGTTGCCAGCACGCACGGTTCACCCTTTTGCATCAGCCGGATGGATTCTTCGATGACTTCCTTCATTCTTCTCTATCTTAGAACAAACAGTTTCTAACTACTCAATCAATGAAATATAGCACCCGATTCAGCCAAAAGCAAATGGAACGCAACGCCCCATCAATCCAGTACTCTAACAATCCACTCATCCACCAGCGAGACGCTTGATATTTGCAAAAAGTTTGCACTTCGTCAGTCGGCTGCCTGACGGGCCTGATCGATGCAAGCTCGAATTGTCTTCTCCTGCATTGCGAGACCCATAATGGCCGTCATCACTTTTTGTGAAATCTTCAGGTAAGTCTTGCGGCTGGGTTCCAGATCCAAAAACTCGCTCAGGTCCAGCGGCTCCCCCATCACCATGTGCACGAGAGGTGGGGATCCACCGAAATTGCTCTTAAGAAGGGCGCCGGCATCAGGAGGGAAACCCTGCAGAAACACAGGAACGACATTGGGGTTAGCGCGATAAATGAGCTCACCGCAGCCGGGTTTGGCCGGCAGCAATTCGTAGGGGTCGGGGCCAAGGTTTCGTGTCCCTTCCGGATGAAAGCCGATCATATTTTCCGGCTGTTTCAACAACTCGACCATAAGATCCGTAGCTGTCTGATTCCAGCGCAGTCGTTTTCGGTCGCGAACGAATGGCGGATACATCACACCGGATGCAAATATGAAATTGACCAGTAATCCGGCCGGGTTGTCGTAGAAAAAATTCGCCCGGATGGGAAAATAAACATTGTGGTGCGCGCCGTAAAATTTAAACAGCCGGGAAGCTATCACAAACTGGTCGTTGAACGAACGATGATTCGCAACCAACAGCACGGCACGGTTCGGATCTATTTTCTCGAAATTAGCAAAGCTATGATCCTGAACGATATTGGAGGTAAGAAATTCCACCCACCAGGTGCCCCAGGTCGAAAGAATCTTTGTTAGCACGCGCCGGGTGCGCGACGACCAGTTCAGGCCGTGCGTCACCCTGAAGTTGATCCGCTCCACCGGCTTCAGCAGCCGCAATTGTTGCTTCGAAAGTTTGATGCCATCCCTCCTCGTTGCCAGCGTTCAAATATAGAACAAATTTTCAATTGCGCAATCGAATTCAAACGCCATGCCGATCGATCGCCGCCACGAAAGATTTGACTTCGAGAAAGATAATTTTTACATTAATTTCTCACGGAACCAAAGCATAGGCATTTTAGAGATGGCGCAGCAAACTCAAAAAGAGCTTTCCCCGACTTTGACCCCACAAAGCATCGCAAGAAGCGTTCTGCGCGCACCGGAACTGTTCGACTTCGGCCAATGCCTTGTATTCCTCAATCGCTCTAAACAGGAACGGACTCACTGGGTGCTCGGGCGCTGCGTGCGCCGACTGCTGAAATTGGCCGGCGGTTTTCTCCTGGTCGACGTCAGCAGTCCGGCAGAACGCGTGATTCAGATTGAATATCTCAATCGAAAGCCGACGCAAACAGAACGGTCAGGCGCGGAAGCCCATGTGCGCGAATGGTTCGACCTGGACCGCGACCTGACGCCGTTTCATGAAATGGCGCAGCAAGACAGATTGCTCGCCACTCTTGTACACCACCATCGGGGCTTGCGGCTCCTCAAAATCCATGATCTGTTTCAGGCACTTTGCTGGGCGGTTCTCGGGCAGCAAATCAACGTTGCATTTGCCTACACGCTTTACCGGAGATTTGTCGAAGCATTCGGGGAAAGTTATGTCTGGAACAGGCAAACCTACTGGCTGTTCCCAACAGCCGACACGGTCGCAGGACTTTCTGCAAACTCCCTGCGCGCGCTGCAGCTTACGGGCAGAAAATCAGAGTACATCATCGGGATAGCCAAGGCTCTGGCATCTGGTGAAATTTCGAAAGCCAGCCTATTGGCAGACGAAGATTATGCACACGCCCGGCGGGCGCTTTTGCGCATCCGGGGCGTTGGCCCCTGGACCGCAAGCTATGTGTTAATGCGCTGTCTCGGCGACCCGGGCGCTTTTCCGATCGAGGATATCGGCTTGCACAACGCCATCAGGCTGCAACTCGGTCGTGAAACCAAACCAGCTCTGGAAGAGATTCGCAGCATGGCCGAAAGCTGGACGAACTGGCAGGCTTACGCGGCATTTTATTTGTACAGGTCACTGCTATGAGAGTCGCTTCAGCGTACTACAAATCGGAGTTAGGTGTTCTGAAAGTGACCGGAACCGAAGATGGCATTCACGCCGTCGAATTCACGAACATTGAGACCGCGGCACAGATGGCGGCGCCAACATGTTTGCGGGAGTGTTTCCGGCAACTGGATGAATATTTTAGCGGCGGACGCAAGCAGTTTGCCCTGCCACTCAAGCCGCAGGGTACTGATTTTCAGAAGGCGGTCTGGAATGAACTTTCGAAAATACCGTACGGACAAACCGTGACTTACATGCACGTGGCGAAAGCACTCGGCAACCCGAATGCGGTTCGCGCTGTCGGGGCCGCCAACGGCCGGAATCCCATCCCGATCATCGTTCCCTGCCACCGCGTGATCGGCAGCAACGGCGATCTTATTGGGTTTGGCGGCGGCATCTGGCGTAAGGAATTCTTGTTGCGGCACGAGAAGGTGGTTCTGATTTAGGGGGAAATCGATACCACCATTTGGGTGACCGGCCGTTCGCCCCTACAACAATAAGATTGGGATAAAATCAAATGAAAGACAAAATTAGCAAATCCGACGCGGAGTGGAAAGAAACCCTCACCCCGGAACAATATGCCGTCACCCGCCAGAAGGGCACGGAACGCCCATTTGCGGGTGAGTATAACGATTGTAAAGAGCGCGGCGTCTACCGGTGCGTCTGCTGCGGCACTGACCTGTTCAGTTCAGAGGACAAATTCGATTCCGGCTCGGGCTGGCCAAGTTTCACACGGCCAATAGCCGAAGAAAACGTCGGCAACAAAACAGACGCGAGCCAGTTGATGATACGTACGGAAGTGGTGTGCCGCAAATGCGAGGCCCATCTCGGCCACGTTTTCGCTGATGGCCCGGCGCCGACGGGACAAAGATTTTGCATCAATTCCGCCGCGCTGAAACTGAAAAAGACTACCGGCCAAAGGAGCCAATAAAACGAATATGCGCCAGTATAAAGCTGCCGAGGCCCATCTGAAATCAACCGAATTACAAACCACATGTCAGCGAGCCAGCTAAAACTTGAGAAGGTGGGAGATCGCGAATATCGATTCATG
>SMXE01000020.1 GCA_004357015.1 Caldithrix sp. | reverse complement strand
CTGATAATATCTTTCTGCATCCGCCGGATCAATTGTGGCGGATGTACTCTGTGGTATTTCAACCGCACGGCCACCGGCCAGCAAGCGTTTAGCGTGGATGGTCAACTTCTCATTGGAATTGATGGTAATGACATTTTCAAAGTATTTGTTGGCTTTTTCCGTTTCGTTTTGCAAGGAATAAATTTTGGCAATTCCGAAATGCGCGCGAACCTCATTTGAAGAAAGCTCAATGGACTTCACGAACATTTTGATCCCATCGGTGTATCGTTTCATAATGCTGTAAACAGCACCGAGGTTAAGATAAGCAAGGGGGTGCTGGGGATAGAAGATTAGACTTTCCTGCAGGTATTTTTCTGCCTGCTCGAACTTTCGTACTTTTAGGTAGACGGTCCCAAGGATGAGGTGCGCTTTATGATAAATTGGGCAGAGTTCAAGGGTTTGTAGAAGGTTTTCAATTGCCTCTTGATAATTTTTCAGCTCAAAGAAAGCGATCCCCAAGTTAAAGTAGTAGTCGGGGTCAGCCGGATTGAGAGCGATCGCCTTGACCCAACTGCCAACTGCTTGTTTGAGTTGTTTGTTTTTGGCGTAATCGACGGCTTCGAAATGGGCTTTTTCGGCTTGCGCCACATACCGCCGGGGAAACCAGCTCAGCTTTACTTTTGTTGGGCTGTATCGGATTTCCAACTGTCCCGCACCCTGCCCGTATTTGCTTTCAAAAAAGTTATCCAGATATGTCCTCCGCTCCTTCATATCTTGGAAGGTGGAAAGTTTGCCATTCAAAGTGTCGAATTGAGCCAATGGCAGAACTACAGAGAAAAGTTTGTGTTTAGCCGAGTCCGTTGTCATTCGAAAAAGCCTAGAGATAACGTGTGTTTGAAATCTGGATACTAATGACCTAGTTCTGTGCTTGAGGTAACTTTTATCTTAACCAAACCGCGATAAAAAATCAAGACAAATATCGGCAATCGAACAAAACAACGTGCTCATTGCAAGTCTAAATGTGGTAAGTGAAGTCAGGTGGTTGGCAGGTAGGATTTATCTAGCAAGCCTCGCGCGGGACGGGGAGCTATTCTTTCTTTTCTCGCGGTACGCCATCTCCCTCTAAGCCGGATTTCTTGTTTTCCGCCTGAATCCGGTCGTAGATTTCACCACGAAAAATGCTGATTTCGGTAGGAGCCTCTATACCTAAACGTATTTGTTTCCCATGTATATCAACCACTTTGATTATGATGTCGTCCCCAATGACAATTGTCTCACCTAACTTCCGTGTCAGGACCAGCATGTGATTTTCCTCAAATTGGGTCTCATTTTTTTGCGAGTTCACTCGAAACTTTTATTCGTATTATATAAGTAATCTTAGACTAAGATACAAGGTAAATTAGACTGTATACGGTAGTTTTTGAATGCTCCTCACTTTGTCTATAAATCATTATCACCGAGGGAAAAGCCACAAGTCCTTCTTTCACAAAGGCTTTATCAATTTCCTTTTGGGCAGTTAGCACTCTAATCGTGCGGGGCCCACTGATAGAGTCTGCGTATTCACCGAAGCCAGCATGCATCAACTTCTTCTTTATGTGACTCAGCAATATTTCTGTTGATTCCCCTGGCGGCGCTGCCTTTCCTATCTTGATTGCACTCAATTTCATGCGTTTCAGGCTATCTGTAACCATTAGCGTGCTAATATCACCTAACAATATGTGTGGGCCCAGTATAGTGGATCTTGCCCGCAAGTTGATGCTATGTTTTTCTGCTAGAGAGCCAGTCGATTTGTTGCCCAAAAGGGACTGCACAAGAAGGACCATAAGAAACAGAAGTACCCCGGACGGTAATTTCCTAAGAATAGTCATTGTCGTTTACTCCTCCATGAACTTCAAACATTAAGCATGTTCGTGCTACCAGCATTTCTTCGTGTTTCATCACACCTCATCAATTAAAAAAACTCGCCTCTTCATACCCGATCATGCTAAAATAGGTTTGGTTGTATATTTTACGAGCAATTTTCCTGGACAGGTCTAGGATCATTTCATAATTGCTGCCACTGAACGCATTGGGACTGATGTGTCCGAGGTTAAGCACGCCGACCACGCGATTGTTCATTTCAAGCGGGACGGCGAGGTATGATCTGACGGGGTTCATTCCATGGCGGCTACCACGATGAATATCCGGCAGATGGATAATTTTACCCTTTTGGGCAACCCAAGCCGACAGGCCGCTTCCCATGGGAAAATTAACGGCACTAATGAAATCAATACCATCGCCTACGTGTGCCACCTCTTTCAAGGTGTCAGAGGTAGAATCGAAAATAAATAGGCTCGCGGACTCAAATTCCACTTTTTCCCGAAGTTGAACAGCAAAACTATCAAAAATTCCTGACCAGATACCGTTTCCGCTGACATCGGTTGCGGACATAACTTTAACCTCTCTGTTTGATGACAACAATCTGTTCCTTCCTTAATAAGCTTAGTTTATTACCTCAGCCTCCAAAGCGCCCTTCAGGCTGTCCAGCGCTTTGCTGTGAATCTGAGAAACCCTCGACTCTGTGATGTTGAGTACCTGGCCGATTTCCTTTAGGGTAAGCTCTTCATAATAGTAGAGAGCCATAACAATTTTTTCCTGTTCGTTCAGAGCCTCTATTGCTTCTATCAAGAGACCCTTCATCTCTCTTTTTTCGATGATCCGAACAGGATGATCAGATTGCGTGTTTTCGAGAAGATCGTACATAGACGTGACTTGCTCACTATCCTCTACCCGGCTGCCGTCCAGAGACAATAGGGATGCTTTGGAAAGCTCCATCAAGACCCCACCGTACTCCTGAATATCCATGTCTAACTTGTCGGCAATCTCCTGACTTGTTGCACTTCGTCCAAGGTCTTTCTCAAGCTTTTCACTCGCCCTTTCAACAAGCCTCGCTTTTGATCGTAAGGAACGTGGCGCCCAATCAAGTGTACGCAATTCGTCTAAGATTGCGCCTTTGATCCGCGGTAAAACGAAAGTCTCGAACTTAACACCTTGCTCTGGATTGAAGCGCTCCAAGGCGCCCATCAATCCCATCACTCCTGCGCTGAGGAGATCATTGTAATCGACGCAGTTGGGCAGGCTAAACATCATCTTCCCCGCAACATACTTAACTAGTGGAAGATACGTTGTCAACAGTTTCTCCCTGGTATCGAGGCTTCGGTTTGCCGTGTAATCTTGCCAAAGACTGTGGTTATAGGATGCCTTCATGCCACACTTACTCCGGTTACTTGCTTCACAACAGGATGGTTGATTGTGGAGATACCTGACCGTTTCTTAAAGACGACGCGGTGACTTCGGCAACATCCATGCCACCCACGTGGCGGCGCCCGCGGCCCAGCCCTGACCTAACAAATTTCCGAATGATAGGACGTACTATTGGCCTCTAAGCTGTTTAAGTCCAAAATGTTAGAAAGCTTAATATTTGTGACTTTGCAAGTAGTACCGAAGTGCAGAAGAATAGATTGTGGGAAGAAATTCTTTTAGAAGGAGAGTTAAAGTGGGAATAAATTGCCTACGGTAGCACAACTTTGCCTACCCCGAACCAGCGTCACCGGGGATTTTGATATCAGGATCATCTTTTCGATATTCGTGTAGTTTGTTCCGCAGTGTTCTAATACTGATCCCGAGTTTCTCTGCGGCCCAGGTACGGTTGCCATTTTGCTCTTCGAGCGTTTTCAGGATCAGTTTTTTTCCCATTTGGCGCAATGTTAAACTGCTCGGTAAGGAGGATGAGTTTTCGTCTGGCATCACAGCGTCTCTTTCACTGCCAAAGAACAGGTTCTTCGCCTGCAACCGCTCAGTCCTGCAAAGAATAATAGCCCGCTCAATGGTATTTTCCAACTCGCGTACGTTGCCAGGCCAATCATAATTCATCATTTGCCTCAGCGCTTCTTCATCAATACCGTTGATGCTCCGGTTGTTTTCTTTCGAATATTTTTCGATAAAATGATCAATCAAGAGAGGCATGTCCTCGATCCGCTGTTTCAAGGTTGGCAACTGTATCGGCACCACATTTAGCCTATAGAAAAGGTCCTCTCGGAATGTGCCGGCAGCGACCTCGGTCCTCAAATCGCGATTGGTTGTTGCGATGATACGTACATCAATCTCGACCGTCTCGGGATTGCCGACTTTCTCAAACTCTTTTTCCTGTAGCACACGCAGCAATTTTGCCTGCAGACTGGGTTTTATTTCACTTACTTCATCGAGAAGGAGCGTGCCACCGTCTGCCAATTCGAACCTACCCTTAGTGCTTCGAACAGCGCCCGTAAACGCACCTTTTTCGTGTCCAAAGAGCTCACTTTCCATCAGGCCTTCCGGGATCGCTGCACAGTTTAACTTGATGAACGGTTTGTCGTGCCTTTGGCTGCATTGGTGAATCGCCTTGGCAATAAGCTCCTTGCCTGTGCCACTTGCGCCCTCAATCAAAACTGTTGCATTCGCCGGTGCGACCATCTCAACAGTCTCGAAAACCCTTTGTATTTCAGGGCTGTTGCCAATAATGTTTCGGATGCCGTAACGGGTGCCAAGTTCGTATCTGAGGAGCTTATTCTCTTTAACGAGCTCCTGGTACTTAAAGAATTTTGCTACAGTAACTTCTATTTCGTCAAGAGAAAAGTCCTTTGTGAGGTAGTCATACGCCCCAACTTTCATCGCCTCCACCGCACTTTCGACAGAACTGTGCGCGGTGATGACGATCACACCCGTTTCTGGATCAATCTGCTTAGCGGTCTTGAGGATCTCGATTCCGTTTAAGTCCGGGAGATAAACGTCTGTCACTACAAGGTCGTACTGCTTCTTGTTCAACGCTTCGATGGCAGATTTACCATCCTGTGCTACATCTATCCGATAGTCTTTCCGTTTGAGAACCTGACACAGCATATCGCAAATAATCGGCTCATCGTCCACAACAAGTATGTTGGGTGTACTCATGAAATTCAGTTGACTCCGGGATGAAATTAATTTGTAAGACTCAAATTCATAGATACTTAGCCATGAGTTTCGTGTGCAAGAAATGTGCCTCAGTTTCGACATGCACTACATCGCAATTATTATTATACTTATGCCTTATGAACTTGCTTGCTCAGCAGAGTTCCTAATGGTCAATAACAATGCGACTTGCACGAAAAGCGACCGATATGTGACTAATGTATGGGTATTTTCTTCCTAAGGCGGGCGTTTAAGCGGTCCCTAACTCACCTGCAGTCAGCACAGCAAGCTCTCCATTTACCAATCTCAAGCGTGCCCTCCCCAATCTGTCGATCCCTTCGAATACACCCTCGATGACCCGGTTGTCGATGTGAATCTGAGCTCTCTTTGCCACCCATGGACAGCGCTTCTCCCAGGCACGTACAGCCTCGGCATGGTTTCCCTTATTAAAATTCGAGTACAACTCTTCAAACGAGCTCAGTATGCACGAGAGCAATGCGGCGCGCCCGACAGGCCTGCCTGCCTTGATCCGTAACGAGGTTGCCGTGGGTTGTAATTCCTCAGGAAAGTCGCCCATCTTATGGTTGACATTAATCCCAATTCCAAGCACAATAAAAGCCACGCTATTCCCCACAGATTGGCCTTCAGCCAGAACGCCACAAAATTTCTGGCCGTCGAAAAGTAGATCATTTGGCCATTTGATTGACGGCGCCAACTGTAGGGTTTGCTCAACGGCATTGGCAATGGCAAGACCGGCCAGGAGAGTAAGAAGACTGATTTTGTCATGCTGCGTTTGCGGACGCAAAATCATCGAGAACCAGAGACCTTTGTGCGGGGGCGAGAACCAGCTGCGCTCGTATCTCCCCTTTCCAGACGACTGCTCTTCGGCGATCACAAGAGTGCCTTCGGGATAACCTTCGTTCCCTAGTTTCCTTGCCACTTCGTTTGTGGATGTTACACAATCAAGGGCGAACACTTTTCGGCCGAGGAGCCCGCCTTGTTTCGCCACGTCAGCCTCGATTTCGGTTGCCTGGAGGCTCTTGTCATGTAGCGCGTTACCTTCAGCCATACTTTTCTCTGGGATGAAAGGTGCGGTGCACCTCCTTCAGATACTCGCGGTCCAAATGCGTGTAAATCTGCGTGGTTACAATATCTGCGTGCCCCAACATTTCCTGCACGGCGCGCAGGTCCGCGCCACCCTCGATTAAGTGTGTTGCAAAGGAGTGGCGGAGCGTGTGGGGGGAGACCTTTTTTGTGATCCCGGCTTGTAGGACATAACTGCGAAGTATCTTCCACACGCCCATTCTACTAAGGTGCCCGCCGCGCCAATTGAGAAACAGTGTATCGAAGCTCTTGTGGTGTCTCGCGAGCTGCGTTCGCACCCGCGTCAAATAGCCAGTCGTATGATGAATAGCTTGTTCCCCGATAGGAACGAGGCGCTCCTTATTGCCTTTGCCAATGACCCGCACGAAACCCTCTTCGAAATAAAGGTTCGAAATTCGCAGCGCAAGCAGTTCAGACACACGGACACCGGCGCCATATAAAATCTCAAGCAGAGCGCGGTCGCGCACACCTCTCGGACCCCCTAGATCCGGTTGTCTGAGAATCAAGTCGATTTCGGGTATGGTCAAAGTGTCGGGCAAATATTTCATCAACCGCGGGAATCCGATGTCGCTCGCCGGGTTTTGCTCGACGTATCCCTCCCGCATAAAAAATTGGTGCAGCGCTCTGATCGCAGATAGATTTCGGGCACTGCTCGCTGGCGCCAAACCTTGCGCGTTCAGTTCTCTCAAGACTTCAAAAATATGAGCGGGTGTCACATTAGTGAATTGCGAAAGACCAGTGGATTTAAGTAGGCGCAGGTAGCGCTCAAGATCATTCCGGTAGGATACTACGGTGTTGTGTGAGGCGTTCTTTTCAACACGCAAAAACTGCAGAAATTCATTCAGCCACTCTTCCATCTGACTGCACACCGCTCAGCATTATGAGTTGAGGCGCCTCTTATTCCTTTGCAGGGAGTAGCCCTTCGGTTAGGGAAAGCGCAATGCCTGAAAGCATCACCTCCGGGCCCAATTTCGTGAAATCACCCGAGAGTAAGCTGGTGTCAACATTTGCGTACAATGAGCAGCCTGCCTCCTTCTCGATGGTCAAGCCGGACAGACGTCCGTGGTGCTCTCCCACAAAGGTCACTTCGCCCAACATTTCGCTTGTAACAAAGCCCGTGCAAAAGTGAAGCTGCAGGAGTCCGTTCAATGTGTACACACTGATCAGTGTGCCACTATCATTGCCAATCGGAATGTCGGGGTAAAGCTCCAGCGACAGTTTCCGACCATCTTCCTTGTTTTGCACGACAAATCTGTAGTTGTTTCCAAAGAATTTGGCTTCAACATCCAGCACCCGTGCGATCTTGTCAATGTCCTGTTTGGTAATCTTCACTTTCAATGCTCCTATGCATTTCTCTCACACAGACAAAACCCCGATGTTTAGATCGGGGTTAAGAGGTTAAAGTCGGAGTCTTCGGCAGGAGCTCTACGCAGGCTTGCATACTTTGGTTGCCTGCAGGCCTTTCTCGCCTGAAATACATTCAAACTCAACCTCGCTGCCCTCCTGAAGCGTCTTGTAGCCATCCATATCGATTACCGAAAAGTGCACAAAAACGTCTTCGCCTCCATCCTGCTCGATAAACCCATATCCCTTGTGATCGTTGAACCATTTAACACGACCTTTAACCATTTGTACTTCCTCCTCCTAAAAGAACAAGCATCGAAATCATAATCGAAAATATAGTCAAAGTGGTGGAATTTGTCAAGTCTTTATGCAAGCGTAGGCAGCTTTCAAACCAGCACCTCTGATCGTGCAATTTTCTTGAAAGCCTTGACGGCCTCGCCGATTTCAGGTTTTCCAAAGATCGCAGACCCGGCAACCAGTATATTGGCGCCTGCCTTTATCACTGCCGGTGCTGTCTTGAGGTCTAGCCCGCCATCCACTTCGAGAAAAATGGATGCGCCGCTTCCCTTGATCAAGTTCGAAATTTGCTCTACTTTTGGCAAAACACTCGCAATGAATCGCTGCCCACCGAATCCCGGGTTGACCGTCATCGCCAAGATCAAATCCACATCCGAAAGTGCCTCCTCAAGCAAAACTGCTGGCGTTGCGGGGTTCAGCGCCACGCCGGCTTTCGCGCCCGCGTGTCTGATGAGGCTCAGCGACCTGCTCAGGTGTTTGGTCGCTTCCACGTGCACCGTAACAATGTCTGCCCCGGCGGTTACAAAATCTTCAATGTGCTGGTCGGGATTCTCGATCATCAGGTGGACGTCCAGACATTTTTGCGTGCTCTTACGCACGGCTTCAACCACCATCGGGCCAAAAGTGATGTTTGGCACGAAATGACCATCCATGATATCCAGGTGGAACCAGTCAGCGCCTGCGTCCTCTGCTACTTTGATCTGTTCGTGCAGACAGGAGAAGTCAGCCGAAAGAATGGAAGGGGCGATAATGATCATGGGACTATGGCTCCTGATTGCTGACGACGGTTACTAACAAGTCCAGTGGTTCACCGTGACGAACAATCATGCCGACTTCGAGCGACTGGTTGATGACGGTGCTTGGCAAGAATTGCTCGCTGATACGGTAGCTGATTTGTCCGACCACCAATCCGGCTTTCTTGATCTCCCGCTTCGCCGCGCCCAGCGTCTTGCCGAACACAGAAGGCACGGTAACGTTTGCAGTTGGTTTACCGAGGCTGACTGTGATCTTGATGACACTGTTAACTTTCACCAGAGTGGTTGGCGCCTCTGACTGCGCGACCACGACATCGGCGAGCTCATTGGGAATATACTCATAGTCAACCTCGCCTAGCCGCAGGCTCACACTCTTGAGCCGCTCACGCGCATTGTTTTCCGAAAGTCCGACCAGATTTGGTGTTTGGATTTCGCGTTCTCCAACGCTTATGGTCAAATAAACACGCCGGTCTTTTTTTACGAGACGGTTTGCCCGCGGATTCTGTTCCACCACGTAGCCGAATGGGAGATTCGGGTCGTGCTTCTCTCCTGCTTTGATCGCCTTCAGGCCCTGGGTCTCAAGGATTTCTCTGGCGGCTTCATAGCGTTTTGCAACCACCGCTGGCACAACGTGCGCCTCACCATGTTTGGTGTACCATGGCATGATGACTTGATCGAAGATCACGATAATCGTGAAAACTGCGAACAGTACAATGATCCCGGATACAATCCTTTTTGATGTAAAAATCTGACCGATGTATTCCTTAAATTTCACCATTTCGTCTGCCAAAATTACTTGTGCTTGATAATTCGGACCGAAAAGCTGCCGTCCATGTCATGCAGAAATGGCAGCGTTCTCCAAAAGCCACCGTCGGATTCGATGCCTGAAATGCTTGGGCAAAAGGCAGCATCAATTTCACAATCCACGTGCTGTCGCAGAAAGTCTTCTATCAACAACTCGGTTTCTTCAGGTTCCAGAGTGCACGTGCTGTAGATCAAAACGCCGCCAGGCGCCAGAAGTTCTGCCGCTTTTCTCAGGAGACGTCGTTGCACCTCCTGAATTTTATTGATATCCTCAGGTTGCCGCCGCCAACGCAGGTCGGACCTTTTAGACAGGACGCCCAGTCCGCTGCAGGGCGCGTCGAGCAAAATCTTGTTCACATTTGGCAAACTTATCTTTGTCGCG
>SMXE01000222.1 GCA_004357015.1 Caldithrix sp. | reverse complement strand
TGTCAGCAGCCCGAATGATTTTGATGAAAGAACCCGCATCGACTTTGTCGAAGAACAACGGCAGGTCCACTTCCAGCGCGAGCTTGTAGCCCGACGCCTCAATGGTCGCCTTTACCGCTGTGATTGTGGTTGCCAGTTCATCGAGCAGGTCCACCCTGCTTGTTGGCCATTCGTCCAGCGTCTGTGGCTCGATGTCCAAATGGATGGCGTCAAGCCGGCTGCTTTCGGGTAGCGCAAAGTTGTCCGTGATGAATTGCTCAATGTTTTGCAACAAAGCTTGTCGGTTGGACTCGTGCACCCAGAGCGGATCGCCCATGAGTGCGGCTACGCGGACGCCCGCGGTGTGCAGATCTGCGACAAAACTGTGCAGGGTGGTGTCTTGCGAAAAGGAGCGCAACAGGCGTTTGTTCAATGACAGGAATAGCCTGTTTACCCCTTGCGTGTGACAGGTATCGAGCAGTCGTTGCTGTGCTCGAGGCGAATCGAGAATGCCGGCAGCGCGCCAGACCCAGAGCGCCTGCGTGTTGCCGTCTGTGCTTTGTGAAGAGTATCCCCCGCCATCCTGCAGACCGTCGGTCCGGCTGAGTCCGGCACGATATAGTATCTTGTAGTAAATCCGCGTGCGTTCATTCAGTTTCTGCTGGACAGTCAACTCTACCTTCAGTTTTGCAATTTCGATTGCAAGCAAGATTGCGGGATCTGTTCGTGACTCGCTGACCTTCTTTCCGCTTTTTGAGCGCTCGATGCGCAGCTTTTCGGCATGCAGTTGCAACACTTTTTCGCTGTGTTTGATCTGCGCTTGGGTGAGGCGGTACCGGTCAAAGAGGGCAGACAGATTTAGTTCGATGTCAAGTGTCTTTTGTTCAGACTCCAGCTGCCAGTATCGTTCATTCGCTTTGTGCTGGTCGATTTTTCTGTTTCGGGCAGAGAAGTAAGCCAGCGGCATTGAAAAGCGAAGTCCAAACTCTGGCCCCGTGCCCAGCTCGGAAAACGAGTCTCCTCGCACGCGCAGGCCGACGAAGGGCATCAGTTTGATGTCGTTGTAGCGTGCGGTGTTGGCCCGCCAGTGCTCGATTTCAGCGCGGGCCGCGTGCAGTTGCAAGTCCGCATTTTCATGTAAAGCTGCTTCAAGGACGTAGCTTTCAACCAGGTCGGGTAGATCTTCGGCGCGCTGTTCCCAGACAACCTGCTGTGGCTCCAGCGCCAAAGACGCTGTGATGAACGCCTTCTGTTTCTGGATTCTTGTCTCTACATAATTTAGCAGCCCGGTGTAGCTGAGCAGCTCAGCTTCCGCTTCCAGCACCGCGGTCAGCAACGCTTCATTGTGCTGGTAGCGCGCTTTATGAATTACCAGGAGTTCCTCGTACTTCTCCACCAGCGCCTGATAGGAGCGGCTGCGCCTCTCGCCTTCCACCACATCCAGGTATTGCATTCGAAAATCGAACAGGCTCTTGGCGCGCCGGCTCTCAATTTGAGACCGGGCAACTTCAATTTCTGATCGGATTTCACGCGACTTGCTACGCCGTACTTTTATCAGCTCGACGAGATCTTGCGAAAGCCGGAGGCTCAGGATGTGCGAGCTGCTGAGGTTCTCATCCAGGTCTACCCCCTGCTGGTAGTAGCGGTAGAACGTGCTGATTTCAGGAAGAGCCAGTGCTCTGTTGGCAGCAAGTTTGTTCTCAAACGAAGCCTGTCTCTCCACCATCGCCGCAACGGAGTAGCTGCGTTCAACCGCCCGTTTTTCCAGATCTGCGAGTGTATACGTCTCCTGTGCGGCAAGAATGTTCAATCCGGAGAGAGCCAGTGCTCCGCAAAGAACTGCCATTCCTCCAAATATGTTTTTGAATTCAAACGTTACCATTTGATCATGCTTTGTCTGACTTTGTACGGCGAGAAGGTATCACGAACCGAGTACCTGAAAAAGAATTCCTGGAAGTAGGCGAAAACGCGCACGAGCTTCAAGAGCAGCTTGTACGGGTTGAACAACGGCAGAAAAAGCATCAGCGCAAGGTCCTGTCGCTTGCGGTTCAGAAGTACAGCGATTATCAGCTCCACAACTTCGGCGCTGAAGTACAGGCAGAAGTTGATCAAGAGCAGCACAGGTAGATAGCGCGGGTAGTTGACGGACATGTCGATCAGGTAGATGACGGTGATGAACGACAGCACCATGTGAAATAAAAGCGAATCCACGAAAGTGACGACGTCTCGTAGCCTGAAATTAGCCGAGTTTGGATTGAAGACGTTCTTGTGTTTGCGCAGCCTGTTCTTGACGATGTTGCGATCCCAGCGTGCCCGCTGTTTGATCAACCCCCAGAGTTTTTCCGGTGCATTGGTCAGACAGAATGCGTCCGGGGCAAATACAATTCTGTAGCCTTTCTTGCGGAGTCGAATGGCGAGATCCGAGTCGTTCCCCGGGCCCGGCTCATGTCCGCCCATGGTTTTGACTGAGATAAGCTCCCGTCTAAAGCCGCCGAACGCGCCAGAGATGATCGGCAGGATGCCGAGCTCCGTTCGGATTCTCCGGCCAACCGAGATGGTGAAAAGATATTCGAGCTGCTGCAGTGCAGTCAGCAGATTCGTACCGAAATTCCGGACGCGCAGATTGCCTGCCACACCGCCGACCTTCGGATCTGCAAACCAGCGGATGAGTTGAAAAATCGCATCCCGGTCAAAGGTTGTGTCGGAGTCGACGAACACGATGAATTCACCGCGAGCGAATTTCAGACCGTAATTGAGCACGGCAGATTTTCCGGCCCGCGCCGCAAAGCGATAGTATGAAATATGCCCTGTGCGGGCAAGCTTACGGCAGATCGCAGGCGTCTTGTCGGTGGAGCCGTCATCGACGAGGATGATCTCCAGATTAGGGTAACTCTGTTCCTGCAGTGACCGGATGGTCCAGGCGATGGTGTCTTGCTCGTTTAGTGCGGGAATGATCACGGACACCAGAGGCGGGTCATTTTTGAGACGAAACGCGAAGGCTTTGTCCGGTTCAATCTGCTTGTTCCGGAACCTGTCCAGCAGCAAGACCCAGACGTCCGTGACAAAATATCTCGGAAAGTCAATAATGATAAAGAACCAGAAAACGCGCAGAAGGCGTTCAAATTCCAGGCTCAGGACGTAATCGAGGGCGTCTTGTAACGGTTCGAAAATTGTCATCTGAGACTCTCCCAAAATTTTGCCAGGTCCGTATCTTCTCGCGCCAGATCCAGTAGTTTGAATTCTATGTTGAGCCGTGTGTTTAGCAGCTTGCTCAGACTTTCGCCGAGTCGCTCAAACGCGACTTTCGTTCGTCCGCAGTCCGTATTGGTGAAAATGATCAGAATTTCGCCGCTGCTGAGATCGGTGAACAGGTCCGTGGTGCGGAACGTCTGGTTGACGATGGTTGAGAGTTCGTTCCTGAGCCTGCGTGAGTTCTTGATGTCTTTGTGCCCGAGCGCTTCGTCCAGTGGCTTGAGATTGAGCCGCGCCAGCGTGGAGTGGTACTTGTAACGCTGGCATCTTGACGCTTCCAGGTTCAGGTACTCGACGAAGACTTCCTTCTTGTAGAAGCCCAGTTCCTTTTTCAAAATACTGATTACGCCGTGGCCCGGCAGGAGGCCGTCCTCGGCGGCGCGGAATCCTTCGAGTGTCAGGGTCAGGTCGCCGATCTGCCGGACAAAGGCATCTTCCGGATCAAAGGACTTGCCGCAGGCCAGGCAGAAGCAGGAGAGTTTAGGATCGGCAAAGTTGTGCTTGCAGTCATTGCACCAGAGCACCTCCGCCGGCTTGTCGTAGTCGACGCCAATGTGCTCCAAGGTCCGGCTGCACTTTGGACACGAAAGTTCTAAGTCCTGCTTGAATTCCGATTCCTTGCCAACGTAAGCGCAACGAAAATGGTGGATCGTGGTCTCTTCTCCGATGTTGAGTGCATTGCAGTTCGGGCAGAGTTCGCGGAAATTGATTTGCGCGTGTTCGCAGAATGGACAGATGTGCACTCTGTCAATTAGTTTCGAGGTTAGCAACTGCGATTCCTCGAGGGACTGAATGATGTTGAATTCCTGTCCTGCTTCTACATTAAAAAGCAACTGCATCAGCGGATAGGTGTAACCGGCCGCCGATTGGAAATTACGCCTGGCCAGAAGCACGCACGGGTCGCGGGTGTACAAATAGCGCAGCAGCAGCACTTTACGCAGGCCTAGCATGCCGATGGAGTTGGGAATCTCGGCCAATCGTGCCAGTTTTTCGTTGAACTGGGCGACCTTGCCGAGGGCTTCGAAAAACACTGCCGGCGACAGCGGCCAATATAGAACTTGATCGACTATGTCGGCGGTGGCGGCAAGATGTTTTTGGGTCAGAAGCAAACAGGTTTTCAAGAAGTGTTCAGGTTTTGTTCGAATGGCCTTGACGGCTTCCCAACCCCAGGCGTCGGTGTTGGTATGAATCAGAATCACGTTGGCTTCGTCGGGAGTTTCGCAAAAAGTGAATCTTGGGGACTGGCCTGCGGATTTTTTTAACTGCTCCACGGCCAGAACAAGCTCCTCCTGTTCATCCGACGCAAACCAAATCTTGCATTCGGTCGGCTCTGAGAATTCTATAAATGTCTTCTTACTCGTCTCTACCTGCAGCAAGTCCCGGCCATCCGATTTATGTTGAAGTTAATTGCTTATAAAAAATGAAATTATCGATTGAGCCAACGAAAATTCTCCACTATTATTTCGTCTTCTGGCAGAATTTGTTAACGCGAAGCGTCAAATGTTGCATATTTAAAATGTAGGGCGGAACCCCCGAGGTCTGATAGCGGTTGCTGCATGCTAACTTTGAGACCCCGGGGTTTGATTTGCGGGTCTGCTGTTTTCAAGCACGATAAAAAAGATGCCGATAGAAGAAAAGAACAAAGGAAAGTTAAGGTGATCGCTCCATGATTGGTGAATTATTTGTAAAAGAAGGCTTGATAACAGGGCAACAACTCAACGAAGTTCTGGCCGAACAGAAGCAGCAGAGACTCTATGTACCGCTGGGCGAACTTTGTGTACAGAAGGGTCTGCTTTCAAGATCCGCGTTGAACCAAATCCTGAGAAAGTACCACAAAAGCATCCGGCTGGGCGATCTGCTCATCAACATGCAAATCATTACGCCCGAACAGTTGCAGCAGGCGCTCGAACATCAGACAAGCAACAAGAAACGCCTCGGCCTCATTTTGGTGGACATGGGCGTCATAAACGAAGTGGCCCTTGTCGATGCCCTGAGCATGCAGCTTGGCATTCCGAAAATCGTGCCGTCCCTCGGGCTGATCGATAAGCGGCTTCTGTTGAAGTTCAACCCGGAGTTTCTGCACAAACACCAGTTTATTCCCGCCTTCAAGGAAGGGGACGAACTCACGGTGATCATGGCCGATCCGTTGAACCAGGACCATATTACCTTTCTTGGAAAGGTCCTCAGGTGCAAGGTCACCCCCGCGATTGCGCCGGCGTCGGAAATTCAGAAGACCATAAAGCTCTACTACCACAAGCTGGAAATCGGCCAGGAACTTGAAGTCGCTGAAGGTGAAAAGGATCTGGTTATCGGCGGCACCGAGCTGGTCAAAGACACCGACGACAACATCATTGAGATCGTCAACTTCATTATTTCGACTGCCATCACCGACCGCGCCACGGATATTCACATCGAACCGCAGGATCGCTTCCTGCGCATCCGGTTTCGAATCGACGGCATCATGTCGCACAAAACGGATTTGCCGAAGCACGTGGCGGCCAAGCTTATCAGTCGCATCAAAGCCATTTGCGGTCTGGACATCGCCGAGAAACGCAAGCATCAGGACGGCCGGATTCAAGCGCGCATTATGAAGAAGGAATTCGACCTGCGCGTCTCGACTTACGCTGCCATCTGGGGGGAGAATATCGTTATCCGGATCCAACACCGGCAAGGGGCCGTCGTGGATGTCAACAAGATCGGCTTCTCGCCGGCGAACCTCTCGAAGTATATGAAAATGCTGGATCACCCGTCCGGCATTATCCTGGTGACCGGCCCCACCGGCAGCGGCAAAAGCACCACGCTATACGCCTCGCTCCAGTACCTCAATAAATCCAACAAGGTGATCGTTACGGTTGAAGATCCGGTGGAATATACCATCGATGGCGTGGTTCAGGCGAGCCTGCCGCCGAAGGTGGACATCTGCTACATGGACTACATCCGCGCCATGATGCGCCAGGACCCCGATGTGCTTATGATCGGAGAGGTGCGGGACCAGGAGGCGGCCGAGGCAGTGATTCAAGCCTCGCTTACAGGGCACAAAGTCCTAAGTACATTCCACACAGACGATACCGCCGGCGCCTTATTGCGGCTCATGGACATGGGCATCGAAACATTTCTTATTTCCTCGACATTGGTGTCGGTGGTTGCCCAGCGCCTCCTGCGGGTACTCTGTCAGTACTGCAAAGAGGAGGACAAGCCGGCCATGACAACGCTCTCCTTTTTCACCAGTTTGAAGTTAGGCACGGTTGACAGACATAAGTTCTACCAAGCGAAAGGGTGCATTCACTGCAACCACACCGGCTACAAAGGGATGACCGCCATCCATGAGGTGCTACTGGTGAACGACCGCATTCGCGATGAGATTCTGAAGCGCTCCACCTCGCCGGTTATCAAAAGTATTTCGCGGGCGCACGCAGGCCTTGTGACCCTGAGCGAAGATGGCTTCTACAAAGCCCTAACGGGTGTCACCTCGCTGAAAGAGGTGATCCGTGTGGTCTTCCGGGACGAATCCGACGGCATGGCGCCGATCACCATTGAGGAGCTTATCCGGCGCAGTGAATCGCCGACGGAGCGGCATTTGTCAGCAGCAGCGGCGTCACAAGTGAAAAATGCACACTGAAAGGTGAAAGCTTGCATGGAAGATGGTGAATCGACGGTGGAAGAGTGAAAAAGAAACGCGAAGAGCGAAAGCAAAAAGCGGAGGCGGGTAAACCCGCCATTCCAATCCCCCCCTCACATTTCCTTCCTGAAAAGGGATTGACTCTCATCGAAGCAGTGCGTATTTTCGAGCGTATTTTGCTGCTTGATGTAACTTTATTCAGGAGAGTTCAAAATGAGTGACCGAATTGAAAAAGATTCGTTGGGCGAGGTACGGGTCGCCGGAGACAAGTACTGGGGCGCACAGACGCAGCGGTCGAAGCAGAATTTCAAAATTGGCGGGCAACTCATGCCCATCGAAGTGATTCACGCTTTCGCCGTGCTGAAAAAAGCTGCGGCGTTTACCAACATGGATTGTGGTGTGCTGCCGGAAGAAAAAGCAGAGGTCATCGCGCAAGTGTGCGATGAAATTCTGGCTGGCAAGTTAGATGATCATTTCCCGCTGGTGGTCTGGCAGACGGGCTCCGGCACGCAGTCCAATATGAATGTCAACGAGGTTATTTCCAATCGCGCCATTGAGATTCTCGGCGGCGAAATGGGCTCGAAGAAGCCGATTCACCCTAACGACGACGTCAACAAGTCACAGTCGTCGAACGATACCTTCCCCACCGCCATGCACATTGCGGCCTACAAATTAGTGGTAGAGGAGATGCTTCCGAAGCTGCAGGCGCTGCAAAAGGTGCTGGCGTCGAAATCCAAAGAGTTCATGAAGGTGGTGAAGATCGGCCGCACGCACCTGATGGACGCGACGCCGCTGACGCTCGGGCAGGAGTTCTCCGGCTACGTGCGGCAGCTCGAGAACGCGGTGACGCGCGTGGAAGGCGTGCTGCCTCGGATCTACGAGCTGGCGCTGGGCGGGACCGCCGTCGGCACCGGCCTCAACGCGCACCCCGAGTACGGCGAGCGGGTGGCCGCGGAAATCGCGCGCATCACCGGGCTGCCGTTCGTGACGGCGCCGAACAAGTTCGAGTCGCTGGCGGCGCACGACGCGCAGGTGGAGCTGTCCGG
>SMXE01000019.1 GCA_004357015.1 Caldithrix sp. | reverse complement strand
TGCTGATATCCTAACGTACAGCCGGCCAGATAACCTGCGTCCCTGACTAATTCTACTACCTGGCAATCAAACCGCCCGAAGGGGTACGAAACAACATTTACCACTGTCCCCAATTTATGCTCGATCAGAGTCTTGGAATAACGCAACTCGTACCAAATCTGACGTCGAGTCAATCGTCTTAGGTTGGGATGGCCGACTGTGTGAGAACCTACCTCCCACCCTCTTGCCAGCAGGAATCTAATCTCATTCCAGCCGCAATGCGCTGCCGGTGAAACAGGAAAATTATGATCCCAGCTGTTCCATCTACCGACATACTTGGCAATGACGAAAACCGTGGCCGTAAAGTGATACTTTGCAAGTATGGGAAACGCGTTTTCGTAAACAGATGCGTACGTATCATCAAAAGTGATGAGGACTTCCCTTTGGCCGGAATACTTGCCGTCCACATAGTCAAGGAACGAAATCGTGCGGTATCCTTCCGCGTGTAACCAATGAATCTGTTGTTCGAATTGTGCAGGCGTTGTGTTGGAAACATCAATGGGAAATCCTGCCTGAATTTTGTGATAGGCCAGAATAGGAACAAACATGACCCAGTGGCGCTCCTTGCTAAAGAAGTGTTTCCAAAGGTATGTACGGCAGGTCGAAGGCGTCAGCCACACTCTTATAAGTGACCTTGCCATTCACGATGTTTACACCTTTTGCGATTGGCTCATTAATTTGCGCAATGCGCGGAAAGCCAGCATTGGCGATTTCAATGGCGTAGGGAATTGTTGCGTTCGTCAGCGCCTTGGTGGAAGTCATTGGCACGCCACCGGGCATATTGGCAACGCCATAGTGCACCACGCCTTCGATTTCGTAGGTAGGATTTTCGTGAGTCGTCGGTTTGATTGTTTCCACACATCCGCCCTGGTCCACTGCCACATCCACAATCACCGAACCCTTCTTCATCAGTTTTAGCATGTCCCGTGTAATCAAGCTCGGCGCTTTCGCCCCAGGTATTAGCACAGCGCCTACGACCAGATCAGCATTGGAAATGGCATTACGAATATTTTCCGGATTGGACATGATCGTGACGACATTCTTGGCCATCACGTCATCGAGGTAACGCATCCGTTCCAGGTCGATGTCAAGAATCGAAACTCTCGCCCCTAATCCGGCCGCAATTTTTGCGGCGTTCGTCCCGACAATCCCACCACCAAGTATCACCACACTGGCAGGTTCCACCCCGGGCACACCACCCAGCAGAATTCCTTTGCCGCCGTGGAGTTTTTCAAGGTAACGAGCGCCCTCTTGGATCGCCATTCGTCCCGCAACCTCGCTCATTGGCACGAGAAGAGGCAAGTTGCCACTCGATTCCTGAACCGTCTCATAGGCAATGGCAACGCATTTGGACTCGATAATATTTTGGGTAAGCTCCTTTGCTGCGGCAAAATGAAAATAGGTGAAAACGATCTGATTCTCCCGGATGAGGCCATATTCTGCCGGTAACGGCTCCTTAACTTTCATGATCATGTCAGCCCTGTCATAGATTTCTCCGGGCGACTCCAGTATTTTGGCGCCTGCTCTGGCGTAATCTTCATCGGCGAAACCGCTTCCCACACCAGCCTGAACTTCAACCAGTACTTCATGACCATGATTCCGCAACAACTCCACACCAACCGGAATCAATGATACTCTGTTTTCGTTTGCCTTGATTTCTTTCGGTATACCAATGATCATTTGTCAATCCCTCCTCTATGTGGCATTAGGCGGCTTTAGGATTGTTGTGAAGATTCGATCCTCTGAGAACAGTTCTGAAGAGATGCCCAATAGCTCATCGACGGTTATGCGCTCGATTTCATTCAGGGTATCATCGAAGGAATAGTGGTCCTCCAGGTAGATTTCCATCTTCGCGAGCCTGTTCATTCGGCTTGATGTGCCTTCCAGGCTTAACATGAGGTTGCCCTTGAGCTGGCTCTTTGTTCGCTCTAGTTCTTCAGCAGAGACCGACGTCGTTTTTAGCAAAGCAAGTTCTTTATGGATAAGGTCCAGAGCGACATCAATATTCTGCCCATCAGTGCCAACGTAGACACCGAACAAGCCGGTATCGAACATGAAGTCGATATAGGAATAGATAGAATAGGCGATTCCGTGCTTTTCCCTGATATTTTGAAATAACCGTGAACTCATACCAGAGCCGAGCAAAGTATTCAAGATCAGCAACCCGAATTTTCTTCTGTCCCGATAAGGGTAGGCCTGAGTGCCGAGACAAACGTGCGCCTGAATCGAGCCGTTTTCGATGATGTTTCGCCCGGTTCCGCGCGGCGATGGCGCTTGGTAATTCGGCAATGTGCCAGAACTAAACTTCTCGAAAGCCCGTTCGACAAGCTTGAGAATTTCGTCGTGCTGGACATTGCCGGCGGCAGCAATGACTATGCGATCTGCAGTGTAGTTTTCCGCGAGGTAGTCAAGGATGCCCTGGCGTGACAAGTCGGACACGGTTTGCCGCTTTCCGACTATCGACAGACCCAAGGCATGGTTGGGAAAGACATCATACCAGAACAAATCGTGGATGAGTTCTTCCGGCGTCTCGTTGATCGTGTTGAGTTCTTCAATGACAACGCGCTTCTCCTTGCCCATCTCTGCTTCATCAAAAGTGGAGTTGGAGAGGATGTCGGCAATGACTTCAACGGCGCGCGGCAGGTGTTCATCGAGTACATGCGCATAATAGCAGGTGAGTTCTTTTCCCGTGAACGCATTCAGGTGTCCCCCCACTGACTCCAGGCTTTGAGCAATTTCGGATGCCGTTTGGTTCGAAGTACCCTTAAACATCATGTGCTCGATGTAATGAGAAATACCGTTATTCTTGGTATTCTCATCACGGGAGCCAACCACGATCCATGCTCCAACCGAGACGGACCTGACATAGGGAATTTGTTCAGTAACAACTCGAATGCCATTTGTCAGGCGGGTTTTTTGATATATCGAGTCAGTAATTTTCATGAAAACTGCCGATGCATTAAGGCCAGAAGCCGCCTTGCAGCATTTGCTCTATTCTTTATCATCTCTGGCCAGTAGCGCCTTGCGACTGAGGTCCATTTTGCCCTGCCGGTCGATGTCAAGCAGCTTGACTTCAACCTCTTCTCCTTGCTTCAGTACATCTTCCACCTTGTTAATTCTCGTGTGCGCAATATTTGAAATGTGAAGAAGGCCCTCTTTGCCCGGCAGGATTTCGATGAACGCACCGAAGTTGGTGATCTTTTTCACCTTCCCACGGTAGACCTTACCTTTCTCGGGTTCCTCAACCAACGCCTCGATCATCTTGCGCGCAATAGCACTGCTTTCCGGATCAGAGGAGGCAATTAAAACGGTGCCGTCGTCATCGATATTAACCGTCGCGCCGGATTTTTCCGTGATATCACGGATTGTCTTCCCGCCCGGCCCGATGATCATCCCGATGCTCTCTACCTTCACTTTGATGGTGGTGATCCGCGGTGCAAACGGTGACATTTCCTCTCTGGGCTTATCGAGGGTCTTATTCATGATCTCGAGGATATTGAGCCTGGCCGTTCGCGCTTTTTCCAGCGCCTTTCCCATGACTTCAGAGGGTATGCCTTTGACCTTGACATCCATCTGAAATGCCGTGATGCCGGCGGACGAGCCCGCAACCTTGAAGTCCATGTCGCCAAGATGATCTTCGTCGCCCAGAATATCTGTAAGGATGAAGTAGTTGTCCTTCTCTTTGATGAGCCCCATCGCAATTCCCGCGATGGGTGTTTTGATCGGGACGCCCGCATCCATGAGACAAAGCGTGCCGGCGCACACAGAAGCCATGGAGGATGAACCATTCGATTCAAGAATTTCAGACACAACCCGGACCGTGTAAGGAAAAACGTCTGCGGACGGAATCGCTGGCCTGATGGCACGTTCTGCCAGATTGCCATGGCCAACCTCCCTTCTGTTGGTACCGAGGATACGCCTTATTTCGCCCACACAAAATGGCGGAAAATTGTAGTGCAGCATGTAGCTCTTCCAGTACTCGCCCTCGAGCACATCCATTTTTTGCTCGTCCATTTTGGTGCCAAGCGTGGTGGCTGCGAGGGACTGCGTTTGGCCACGCGTGAAAAGCGCTGATCCATGCGCCCTTGGCAGCAGGCCGACTTCACAGGTAATCTCCCGAATGTCATCGAGTCCACGGCCATCCAGCCGCTTGCCTTCGGTGGCAATACGGGTTCTCACAAACTCCTTTTCGACATCGTGTGTGGCTTCCGAGATTTGGCCTTCGGATTCCGGAAAGTCCTCCCCAATAGCCTCCAGAACCTTCTCTTTCACCGTTTTGTACGCTTGCTTCCGCTCTTTCTTGTCAACGATTGCAAAAATAGCACTCAGCTCAGGCTGTACGATTTCCCTCACCTTATCTCTGATTTCCGTAGGAATCTCCTTAGGCACATACTCGCGTTTGGGCCTGCCTGCTTTTTCAACAATCTGCTTTTGGAGTTGCAACAACAGTTTGATTTTCTCGTGGCCAAATTCCAGAGCAGCCAACATGTCCGCTTCGCTTATTTCGTGGGCTTCTCCTTCAACCATTACAATCGCGTTTTCCGTGCCCGCGAGGACAACGTTAAGGTCGCTGCCTTCCAGATCCGGATGGGTTGGATTTATGATAAACTCCCCATCTACCCGACCTACGCGCACGCCCGCAATCGGGTCGTGAAACGGAATGTCAGAGAGCATGAGAGCGGTCGAGGCACCCGCGATCGCCAGGATGTTAGGATTATTTTCTCTGTCTGCGGACAATACCGAGACCATAACCTGCACCTCGCACCGATATCCGTCTCCAAATAGCGGACGGATAGAGCGGTCGACCAGTCGCGCACTCAGTATCTCATTTTCGCTCGGCCGGCCTTCACGTTTGAAAAATCCGCCGGGAATTTTGCCCGCGGAATAAGCCTTTTCACGATAGTCAACACTCAGCGGAAAGAAGTCCATACCTTCCCTGGGGTCGGTCTCGCCGACCGCTGTCACGAGCACCATGGTGTCACCCAGGCGCACCAGCACAGCGCCGTCAGCCTGCTTGGCTAAGCGTCCTGTCTCAATCGAGAATTTCTTGCCATCGAGTTCTAACTCTTCAATGTGTACCATACTTTATTCGACTCCTTCAAAACTTAATAATTAAGTCCCCGCCGTTCACGTTCTACGGCCTGAAACGACTCCCTTCACGTGCATATTTCGGAACAGAGATAGCCCCCATTCGGTCGGAATCATTCTCTGCGCGGGTGTTGACTTGAGTTCGCGGATTGAGTTCAAAGTGGTCCGTATTATCGACGGATACCCAGTTCCTGAATCAGAGACCTGTACCGCGTGATGTTCTTCTTTGCCAGATAATCCAGCAACCTTCTTCTCTTGCCCACCATTTTTAGTAAGCCACGCCTTGAATGATGATCCTTTTTGTGCTTGCCGAAGTGGGGCGTCAACTGATTGATGTTTTCCGTCAGCAACGCGATCTGAACCTCTGTTTTCCCTGAGTCGTTTTCGCTGCTGCCGTACTTCGTAATTATTTGGTTCTTTTGTTCCTTTGTTAATGCCATCAGGTCTCCTCTACATTACATGTGAAAATATTTCAAGACACTTTTCTTTATCATGATC
>SMXE01000221.1 GCA_004357015.1 Caldithrix sp. | reverse complement strand
CAAACACGCTATCCCGGTTTTTTCTGAATTGATTTGACGACCGTTCTTGTTTACTTACTTAGTGTACATCCAGAAAGGCAGAATTTTCTTGTCATTCCGGCAGTCCTTAAGCCGGAATCCATTTGTATTGAGCGTATATTCCCGCTGGATGGACACTACTTAAACGACGAGGGCAACCGACGTTGGTGAAACAAACGCGCGTGTCAGTCTGTTGTATTAAATGAGCGTCTCATGAGTGACAATTAATTACAATTATTTGCCTTGAAATTGTGCTTGGAATCGTGTAAGTTGATTCTCGATCTGACAGCCCTGCGCAGCCGGAACCAAAGGAACATTTAACCACGGAGCACGCAGAGGTCGCTGAGGAAGACCTCTGAAGGCTCTGCGTTCTCTGCTAACTTTGCGGTTAAGTGATTTATCACGTACAAAAGTTATTAGTATGATGAAGAAATTGTTTATTAGTTTTGCCCTTGCGCTTCTCACGGGCGGCGCGTTCAGCGGCACGGAAACGATGCCGGTGGATGAAATCAAGCCCGGAATGCGCGGCGTTGGCCGGACAGTTTTTGCCGGCGATACCATCGAGGAGTTCGGGTTTGAGGTGCTGGATATCCTGCCGAATTTTCGTTCGAAACGTGACCTGATTCTCGTCAAGCTGGTGGGTGAGAGAGTGCAGCATACCAACCCTGTCGCCGGTATGAGCGGCAGTCCGATGTACATCGACGGCAAACTCATCGGCGCACTTTCATATAGCATGGGACTGTTCTTGAAGGACCCCATCGCCGGCGTCACCCCCATCGACCAGATGCTGGAGATCCTCGAACGCGAAAAAACACGCCCGCAGGAGCTGGCCTTGAACCGGGGGTTCAATCCTGACTATCTGGATATGGCAGTCGGTTCAAAGCCGGCAAGTATTCAGGACTTGATTCCGCCGTACCTTCAGGCCTCTCGCTCAAACTCGAACAGCTTCTCCGATGTCGTTCCACTGGAGGTGCCTTTGCTTTTCTCCGGTTTTGAAAACAGCACACTTGGGCTGGCTGAGAGCATTTTCGGTGAAAGCGGCTTTGCGATTTATCAGGGCGGCGGTGGTGTTTCTGCTGGAAATGAGAACAATGCCGTCCCCTTCGAACCCGGCTCGGCCTATTCTGTGGTGTTGGTGGATGGCGATCTCGTTCTGCAAGCCACCGGCACGGTCACTTACGTTGACGGCGACAAAGTGATCGGAATGGGGCATCCGTTTTTGAACAGCGGCGCGGTCGGCTTGCCGATGGGGAAGGCAAAGATCATCACAACGATTTCCAGTCTGATGGCCTCAACGAAGATGTCGGCGTTGACCCAAGTAGTTGGCACTGTGCACCAGGACCGGGCCACTGGCGTCATGGGAGTGAATGGTGAAATTCCGGAGATGATTCCGGTGAACATGGTGTTTCGTTCACAAGTCCGTGATCCGGTGACGTTCAATTTTCGGATTGCTGACGACCGCAGTTTGTACTCGCTGACGCCGCTGATCTTTAGCATCATCATGTCAAATACCATTGAGTCGGCGCGGCTTTCGTCGGGCAGCCAAACCCTGCGCTTGAGCGGGAAGATCCATCTTGCGGGATACGAGCCAATTGTCATCGACAACTATTTTGCCGGCAGCACACCGGCAATGTTTGTGAGCGACGCTATTCAGGCAACGGGTGAGATAGCCGCCACACTGGGCGCCCTCCTGGCAAACAACTTTGAGGAGCCTAAGATTACGTCCATCGATTTGAATTTTGAGGCGCTACACCGGAAATATCTTGCGTTGGTGCAACGGATTGAAGTCAATAGAACAGTTGCGAGGCCGGGCGAGGAACTCACGGTCACCGTCTATTTGAAAGAGTATCAGGGAGCCACACACAAATTTGAGCACACCTTCAAGATTCCGGAAGATATCAGAGCAAGACGGATCAATATTTTCGCTGGCAGCGGCAGCGCGCTTACCAGACTGGAGGTGCGGTCTGCGCCACAGAGGTTTCGTCCCAAGAATTTTGAGCAGCTTCTCAACTTGTTGAAAGAGCGGCGAAAGAACAACTTTGTTTTTTTTCAGATACGATTGCCGGATGCTGGCATCTTGGTGCAAGGTCAGGAACTGCCGGGTCTGCCGCCATCTGTTTCGGCCGTCATCAAATCTCAGAAGTCATCCGGCAGCGTGGCCTTGTTGCGCGACCGCGTTTTGTTGGAAGCGTCTGAACAAACAGAGTTCGCTGTTACCGGCGGAAGCTCCCTGTGGCTGAATGTTGAACAAAAAGCAAAGTAGGATTATGCGGAATAAACCCATCAAAAATTTTCTATCCATTGCGGCGGTACTGGTTGTTTGCGCCACGTTGCCGGCATCCACGCCGAAAAGCAAAACCTTTAGAACACAGCAAGATTACGAGAGCGGTGAGGTCAAGGGCGTTTCTATTAATTACAATGGGGAGGTTTCCCTGGCGCCGAGGATCGATGAATTACACGCTTCATCGCTGCCTTTTTTATGGGCCAGCGCTGTCGATTCGAAGGGCAATGTTTACGCCGCGGGTGGCAACAGCGGAGAGGTGTACAAAATCGATCGGAATGGGAATGCGACAAAAGTGTTCGAGGTGCCCGAGGTTCACGTCTACTGTCTTGCCGTTGATAAAGGAAATCTTTATGTTGGCAGCTCGCCGCAAGGAAAAGTTTACAAAGTGCCTTTCGGGAAGAAGGTGAACGCCAGCGAGGCGGTTTTCTTTGTTCCCGAAGAGGTTTATATCTGGTCGCTTGTTCTGGACGCGCAAGGTAATCTTTTCGTTGCGACCGGCGAGAAAGGAAATATTTACAAAGTCTCGAAGAAGGGAGAAGGCCAGCTTTTTTATGCCAGCGATGAAGCACATGTCCGAAAAATAGTGATGACACAGGCGGGGGATCTCATCGCCGGCACAGCCAACAACGGGTTGTTGCTGCGAATCAGTCCGCAGGGCAAAGCGTTTGTGCTGTATGATTCTCCGCTGGTGGAGATAACGGCTCTTCTTGTGAGTGCCGAAGGCTTTGTCTATGCCGCTGCCACAGGCGAGCAGAAGACCCTCAGGGCCGCGCCCGCGCCGAGCAGAACGGCACAAAAAAATGCTGAGTCGGGCGACAAAGGCCGTGGACAGGGTGACGAGGACGATGTACTGGAACTGCATCTACAACCTTTGCCCGCAGGCGGCGGCTCAAAGCAGTTCGGCGAGGTGTATCAAATTGCCCCGGACGGTGTTGTCCGCACTTATCAGACGCTCAAGTCGGAACGCATTTACAGCATGGAGCGTGCAGGTGCAGGAAGCATTTTGCTCGGAACCGGTGACAAGGGACGTCTGTATAAAATGAATTCCCGCGGCGAAATGACATTGCTGTCTGCCGTCGATGAGATGCAGATCACAGCTCTTCAACGGAACAGCGAGAATAATGTTTATATCATAACTTCCAACCCGGGCAAGGTGTACTTATTGAGCGCTGGGAAAAACAAAAACGGGCATTTTATTTCGCAAGTCATAGACGCCGGTGTAACGTCGCACTGGGGCGCTATTTCCTGGGAAACTAACAAGGCCGGAAGTTCAGGAGTTTCCGCGGTGACCAGGTCAGGAAACACGGATAAACCAGATAAAACCTGGAGTGATTGGTCGCAGAGCTATACGATGTCGGCAGGACAGGCCATTAAGAGTGCCAGTGCGCGCTACCTTCAGGTTAAGGTTAACCTGACCTCCTCGAACGGTGAAGATTCACCGGTATTGCGCGAGATGTCTTTTTCCTATTTGCAAAGAAACGTGCCGCCGCAGATCAAGCAAGTCCGCATTCACCCACCGGGCGAGTACTACCCGGAGTCGGCCAGCAAGACCAAATCAAATTCCATTATGGGCAATGGCAGCGAAGAGGGCCAGAACGGATTTCAGAGCCAGTCATCCTTGAGCCGGAGGTCCAACAAGAAGGGTTACCGGTCGGTCAGTTGGGTGGTGCACGATGACAATGGCGATGAGTTGTCCTACTCCGTTTTCTTCCGCGGCGAGTATGACAAGAATTGGCGCACGCTGGCTGAAGATTTGACCGGATCCGTGTATTCGTGGGATAGCCGTCTCATGCCGGATGGGCGCTATTTTATTCGTTTGGAGGCCCGGGACGATCGCTCCAATCCGCCTGCCATGGTTCTGGCTGTGGAGCGGGTGAGTGAGCCGTTCGTGGTGGACAATACGGGCCCCGCGGTTTCAGGAATCAAGGTAAGCCAGCGCGGGGACGCCACTGTCATTTCTCTGACTGTTGAAGATGCGATGACCAAACTTAAGTCCGTTGAGTACGGTGTTAACGCTGCCGAGTGGGAGCTTGTCTACCCGGTAGACGGCATCTGTGATACGCGGTTGGAACGTTTCGAGATTACGATTTCCCCGCGGTTGAGTGGCGAAAACTCAATCGTCATCAAGGCGCTCGATGCCAACGGAAATATTGGATTTGGCACGCACAACTTTAAGCTATAGGTTTCTCTAATATCAACGTACCGGAGATGTCCGGACAGAAGGGATTGACAACTCTGCAATGGATAGCGCATCTCTTGAAAAACTAAAAGACTGTATCGCTGAAGGACAACGATTTGTTTTGACGACGCACGTCAACCCTGACGGAGACGGCCTGGGCTCGGAAGGAGCGCTGGCAGCGTATCTGGAAGGCCTTGGCAAAAATGTCCTCATTCTGAACCACAACCCGGTGCCGCAAAACTATGACTTTCTGGATGCAAACCACCGCATGCGAGTGTACGATTCAACCCTGCATCGCGAAACAGTTTTGACGTCTGATTTTGTCGTCGTTGTCGATATTAGCGACTGGGGCCGGCTGCGTGAGTTGGGCAAGGATATTCGCGACACCGGCGTCAAAATCATCTGCATCGATCACCACCCGTCCCAGGAGACATTCGGCGACATCCGGTTGATCGATACTCGAGCTTCGTCAACCGGCGAACTTGTTTACGATTTTCTTACATTTTGTAACGCCGTCATAACCAAGCCGATGGCCGAAGCGCTCTACACCAGCATCTTGACAGATACCGGTTCGTTTAAGTTTTCAAATACCACTGCCAAATGTCTGAAGATTGCCAGCGAGTTGGTCGGCGCCGGCGCCAACCCACAGGAGATTTTCCACAGGATTTATGAACGTCAGAGTCGTGGCAAGCTAAAGTTGCTGGCCTATGTTTTGAACAATCTGCATTTTGAAGAAGATGGCAAACTTGTCTGGTTCAAGATTCCTCAACACGTCATGGAAAACCTCGGCGCCAGAGCATCGGATACTGAAGGATTTGCAGATTATCCAAGGGTGGTCGATGGTGTGGAGGTGTCAATCATGTTCAATGAGATGGAAAACGGCAAGGTGAAGGTAAGCCTGCGTTCGAAGGGAAATTATGTCATCAACGGTATCGCCCAGAAATTTGGCGGTGGCGGGCACGCGTTTGCCGCTGGCGCTTTGCTCGACAATAATGGCTATGACTACACGGGCGCACTTTTGGAAGAGGTTGCCAGGCT
>SMXE01000220.1 GCA_004357015.1 Caldithrix sp. | reverse complement strand
TGCCTGGCCGGCGGCGCATCCGCACACAGAATTTACCAACATCAGGGTCGTCCCGCGGGCATTCTGCATCTCTCGGTCCACCTCATCGGGTGTTCTCAACTCTTTGAAGCCAATGCTGGTCAATTCTTCACGCATGGGCTGAACCAGGGTCGGATCATACAGCATATGTCAAGTACTCCTTCGTTTGTCTTTATGTATGTGGTGAATCTATCCCAAAAGTCGCGAAAATCATATTCGTTCTTGTTTCGTGTCCTTGCGACTTCGCATGAGACGAACATAACAAATCTGCCGCCCAATTTCAAGCGAAATGATCGCCTCACTCTCATTACATTTTGTTCACACCGCTTGACTCTGTGGAACTTTTGTGCTATCTTGCGCATTCGATCCTGCGGTTGAGTGCGATCTTGCGCCCTTGCGTGGCTCTTTTGGTTACACTGCAATGAACTGCTCTTAACATGGCAATTTTCGGTCCCATCATCTCCCGCTTCCACACCTCAAATTGCCAATCTACTTTGCTCTTCTAAAGAAAAGCTGAACTTCTCTGAGAAGGTTGGTTTTTGACAAGGGTTGAAAATTGACACTAATCAATAAAAAAAAGTCAGCGTCTTGTACGCTCACTACTATTTATTTAGGCACGGATTGTTCCACGAAGAACGGATTCTTATGCGCACTTTCTCCATCCTCTGCCTGGTAGCGGCGGCCATTGTTCCCCTTCCGGGATACGGCCGCTCCTGGGAAATCAACCAGGAAGCTCTCTCCCATTTTGAAAAAGCACTGCACTCTCAGGACATTCAAGAACGTATCGAACACTACGAGAAAGCGCTTGCAATCGAGCCTGGCTTCCCTGATGCACTTTACCAACTTGGAGTCGCGTACCTTGACCAGGGCTCATTTGACAAAGCCATTGAAACACTCACCCGGGTCGTGCCCGCTGACTCCGCAGCCTACGCGGACATGGCAACGCACTTAAAAGATGCATACACTTTCCTTGCGCAGGAATACCTTGCAGAAGATGAAATCGACCAGGCGCTTTATGCCATTGAGGAAGCTCTTTACCTCGACGAACTCTATTCGCCAGCCCTGGCCATGCTGGGCAAACTTCGTCTAAAGCAGCACAAACTGACGGCGGCGCTCGATGCCCTGACGATTTCACTGGAAAGAAACCCGAGACAGGCCGCAGCGTGGAACACCTTTGGCGACGTCCATTTGCGCAGGGACGACTTTCCTGCCGCCATCCGTGCTTACCAGCAAGCGCTGGTCCTCAGCCCTGATCTAAAATCGGCAAAGTTTCACTTGAAGGTCGCACGTGAGCGCAACGCCCCGGAAGCCTGGCTGCAGAAGTCCGAGTATTTCATCGCAAAAGACGACCTGGCGCAGGCCATCGACGCCTTACGCAGTACAGTGACGGCACATCCAAAGAACACAGCGCTGCTGCAACGTCTGGCGTGGGCCGAGCAGGAAAATACCTACCGCGTCGCAATAGGTGCCTGGCAGGATGGGGAATGGACGCAAGCAGTCGATCTACTCCAACATCTCAACCCGGAGTATAAAGACGCGTTCCTGCGACTGGAAGAAGCGCGTGCCGAACTCTTTTTTAGCGGGGCTGACTCAGTGCCGATGGAGAGCAACATGGCACAGCCGGAACGACTCCTTCCGGAAATGGCCGACACGACGCTTGCCGAGAGCGTGACCTCTAACCTGGCTGACACGGTGGTAGAGATCAGACTTCCTCAAACTGTAAATCTTTCCAGCGGCGAAGAACAGGTGGATTCGCTTGCGGTAGAGTCTGCCGCAGTTATTCCTGATTCAACTGTTGCCGAACTTCTGGCGGCGACAAATTTTCAACCCGCAGAAAAAAGCTCTGAGGCCTCCTTCCCAATGCCGGAACAGGTTCCTGCTAACCGCCCAAACGTACGGCAGAAAACCAGCATGAATGCCTTCTGGCTGGCCGGAGCCGCCGGCAGCATGCTCTTCCTTGCACTCGTGCTGCTGCAATACCGCAGGAAAAGCGCCGGACAACCCAGACCAGATCAGCCTGAGCAGACAGCGGCGCCGGAAAGCGAGAATCTGTCCGCGCAACCTGGCAAGCAAATAAGCGAGGCCATGACCGAAAATATTTTTCACGAAGAGGTCGCTTCGGCGACGCCGGTGAAATTTGGCCACCTCAACACGCGTGAACTGCTCGAACAGCACGAAACCACAGCTGCCTCTACCCTGTTGCCCGAAGACAGCTTGCTCGCCTTGCAGGAAACGCGAACCATTGCAGGCGGCATTCGAAATATCGAAAAAATTGGTCGCTACATCATCGAAAAACAGATCGGTCGCGGTTCCATGGGTTTGATTCTGAAAGCCTGGGACCCAAAACTTGACCGCACCGTCGTCATCAAGCAGATCGCGCTGCAACTGTGCCAGGACGGCAACGCCATCTCACGGCTGCGTAACCGGCTTTACCGGGAGGCGCGCGCTGCCGGAAAACTCAATCATCCCAACATTGTGACCATCTACGATGTCGAAGAGTTGGACACCTCGTCGTACATCGTCATGGAGTACCTGAATGGACACGATCTGCGCGAAATCACGCACACGAAAAAGCCGATCCCGCCGGTACGTGCGCTCAAAATAGTCGGGCAGATCTCCGACGCCCTGGATTTCGCCCACCGCAACGGCATCGTTCATCGCGACATCAAACCGGCAAACGTTATCTTGACTTCCGGCGACAGGGTAAAGGTGGCGGACTTCGGCATCGCCAAGCTGCCGCAATCCGGCACGCTGACCAAAACCGGCGATATGATCGGCACGCCTTTTTATATGTCACCGGAACAAATTGAGGGCCGCCGCGTCGATGGGCGCTCCGACGTTTTTTCTGCAGGAGTGGTTTTGTACGAACTGCTCACCGGGCGCCGACCTTTTGGCGGAGACAGCATTCCTGCCATTGTCTACAATATTGTGCAGAGCCAACCGAAAGCGCCGACAAAGGTCAATAGCAACCTGCCCGCTTCACTCGACGAAATTCTGCAACGCGCACTGGCCAAAGACCCGGACGACCGTTATAAAACCGCTGCCGAATTAAGACAGGCTGTCGGCCAAGCACGAGGGGAATTCGAACGGGATGAAATGTGACTTCTGCGGTCAGCCAAATCTTACCGACGTGCAGCACTGCGCATCATGCGGCGGCAATCTATTCAAGTCGAAACTGCGGGTTGTTTACGAAGACGGCCGCAGTGAAACGCACTATCTTTTCGGAAAAAACTACGGCATCGGCCGCGGCAAAAAAAACGACATCGATCTGCGCGACATCTCTGTTTCCCGCCACCACGCGGAGATTGCCTACGAAGCTGGTACGTTCACAATCAACGACAAAAACAGCAAGAACGGCTCTCTCCTGAACAATCTCCCTTTTGAATCGAGCAGTCTTAAAAATGACGACTGTATTCAACTCGGCAGTGTCCTCCTGTACTTTCTGGAAGAGCCCGGTTCGCATCGCAAGCGGAATCTCGACACCATCGGTTTTGTGCAGCAGGAATACTTGAAACTGGCGGAAAAGACAAATCAGAAAATATCAACCGGGGACGTGCTGAAGACGGTGCTGGAATTGGCATCGTCTCTGGTGCATGCAGAGCAGGCGGTTATTTTACAGGTCATGCCGTCCGGCGAGATGAAACCGAAAGTCGAAAGACATGCAAAGAACGACAAGAACGCGATAGCCAGGCAGCCGAACCGGTACCGGCCATTGGTCGAAAAGGCAATTCAGACGCGCCAGATGCAAATCGAGTTTAACGGGACGAACACTCCGGAACCGGCCAGTTCTTGGCGGAGAATCGCCATTCCACTGGTGCCGCTGCAAAGCAGTGACAAGCGGGCTCAGTCCAGCAAGTGTGTTCTTGGAGTCTGCCTCCTTTCACGTGATGAACCCGGGCTGGCGCTTTCAAAAAGAAAAAAGGAGTTGCTTTCAGCCATGGCGCAGCAGCTTACCCTGGCGCTCGAAAATGAGTTGCTGCACGACGCATCGGAGCAGAGCGCAAAAATCAACCAGGAACTGGCGCTGGCAAAGGAAATTCAACAGCGGCTGCTACCTGTGAAAACGCCCGAAATCGATCAATGCTGCATCGTGACATTTGTCCAGCCGTGCGAGGCCGTCAGCGGAGACTACTTCGATATCATCCGGATTTCAGACTCGCTCGTCGGGCTCGCCATAGGGGATGTTTGCGGCAAGGGCATTCCTGCAGCACTGCTCTCATCCACCGTGCAGGCTGCCATCCGCTCACAACTCGACCATACGGTCTCCACCGCTGAAATCGTGCATAACCTCAACAAACTCCTGCTTCACAATACTGCCAAATCCATTTTTCTCACGCTTTTTTTCGGAATTCTCGACCTGGAGAAATCCGAGTTCCGTTTTATCAATGCCGGCCACCCGCCGCCGTATTGCATCTCGAAGACCGGCAAGATCGTTGAACTCACAGGCAGCACGCCGCCACTCGGCATCCTCGAAACAAATTTCGATGCGGAAAGATGCGTCCGGTTTGAATGTGGTGAAACCATCATCATGTACACGGATGGCATCATCGAGAGCCACGATCCGAATAAACAGATTTATGGCCGAAAACGGTTCGGCGCCCTCATCAACGCCATTTACAGCACCCCCCGGTCCCAAGCGGACGAGCTGGACCACGTAGTCGGCGAAATTAGGTCAGAGCTCACTGCGTTCATAAATGGCGCCCGCCAAACCGACGACCTCACCATATTAGCTGTGAAAAGAACTTAACCCACCATACAGTTAAATTCTTGAAATAAGCGCCGCTTTTGCTTTACTTGCACTTACAATTCACATCATCCGTGACGATACTAATCAAACAGAGGACCTGTCTAATGATCTGCTTTTCTGCAGCACCCATGATCGCCAGATTTTCCACCTATCTATTTCTTGCATCTTTGTGCCTGAACATAACTCCGCGCCAAACGTCCGCACAAACCCGGAATGGTCATGCTGACCATAGGAAGTACTGGGTATTTTTCTCCGACAAACTTTCTGATGAAAAACAAGCCGAACATGCGGACTTTTCAGGCCGAATGCAGCAAATCACGCAGCGCGCCCAACAGAGACGCGGCAAAGCGTCCATCCGTGCACAAAAGAGGCAGTGGTACGACACGCCGGTAAGCGGCACTTATCTTGCACGGCTGGCGCAGCTTGGGTACGAGCCAATGGTCGCCTCAAGATGGTTGAATGCGGCGTCATTGCTGCTGAAGGAAACCGACGTCCGGCGGATCGAAGCATTACCGTTCGTGCGCAATGTCCGGCCCGTCGGAAAGTTTGTAGACACTCCCGTGCCTGCGCCCAAATCAGCCCGACCTCAACAGAACGTGCAGCAGCAGCATACGTACGATTACGGTTCCTCGTTCACGCAGAACGAATTGATAAACGTGCCCGCGGTACATGACCTCGGAATTACGGGCGTCGGCATTCTCATAGGCGTGCTCGACACCGGTTTCAAATATCGAACGCATGAAGCGTTTCTGGAAATGAACATCATCGCTGAGTTTGATTTTATTGACAACGACGACATCACCGAAGACGAACCCGGCAAGGACCCGTCGGGCCAGCACAGTCACGGCACCCGCACGCTTTCCACAGTTGGCGGCTTTCAGGAAGGGCAGCTTATCGGGCCGGCCTTTGACGCCAGCTTCATACTTGGCAAAACCGAAGACATCTCGCAGGAAGTTCCTGCCGAGGAAGACTACTGGATCGCCGGCATCGAGTGGTTCGAAGCGCAGGGCGTGGACGTGGTGACCAGTTCGCTGGGCTACATCGACTTTTATGACACGTCAGACATGGACGGCAACACGGCGGTGACAACGGTTGCGGCAGACATTGCCGCCGGTCTCGGCGTCGTGGTGGTGAACAGCGCCGGCAACGAGGGCAACAGCGTTTGGCGCATCATGATCGCCCCGGCCGATGGCGACAGCGTCATCGCAGTGGGTGCAGTGGACGCGAGCAACCAGATCACCAGCTTCAGTTCAGTGGGCCCGACAGCGGACGGCCGGATCAAACCGGATGTGGTGGCGATGGGCACCCTTGTTTACACAGCCAGCCCGGCGCCGGACGTGTCAAATTCTACCTATGCCCTTGTTAGTGGCACATCGTTTTCCTGTCCGTTGGTGGCTGGGGTTGCGGCACTGGTTTTGTCGACGCATCCGCAGCTAACCCCGATGGAGGTGCGCGACGCATTGCGCCTGACCGCGGACCGCGCGGCCAATCCGGATATTTCTTACGGTTGGGGCCTCGTTGATGCGTACCAGGCGGTTTTATATCACGGTATGGCTTTCAGCAATTTGCCGGAAATGGCAGTAAATACAAGTGCTGAGCTGAAGGTCAGCATAAAAGTTACATCGCAGTTTGGCATCGACCCAACCCAGGTTTTTCTAGTGTACGCCAGATCGGATGGCAATTTCAACAATGAGGTCATGATGGCCCGGGGGACAGAAGCACACCAGTACACAGCAACCTTCTCCACCCTTGCCGGGGGAGAAGCAATCGATTTCTACTTCAGGGCCGCGGACAGCAGTGGCGCCCAGACCGTGCATCCGTTCAATGCCCCGGATTATTCCTTCCGCTCTCTCGAGCTGCCTGTCACGGTTGATTCACAGGAACCGTCGTTACCAACAGCCTTCCGGTTACAGCAGAATTATCCAAATCCCTTCAACCCGACCACCACCATCACCTACGCGCTGGCCGCTGCCGGAGAAGTTTCGCTGAAAATTTTCAATATATTAGGACAGGAAATCAGAACCCTTTTGAGCGAAACAGGGAGACCAGCCGGTCTTTATAGTGAAGTTTGGGATGGAACGGACAATCACGGAAGGTCCGTCGCGACTGGCGTTTATGTGTATCGTCTGGAAGCGAATGAGTTTGTCGACATGAAAAAAATGGTACTTATACGGTAAGAAAAAGGAGTTAGACAACTGTGAAAAAGAGACCTCGAATCGGATTAGCCTTAGGTGGCGGCGGGGCCAGAGGCTGCGCGCACATCGGCGTGATCAAAGTTCTGGAGCGGCACGACATCCCCATTGATTTCATCACCGGCACCAGCATCGGCGCCGTGGTCGGCTCCATCTACACGACCACAAAAGATATCTCTGTAGCGGAGCGGCGATTCCAGGATTTCCTGGCAAGTCCTGATTACAAGAAAAGCGGGCTTGACCTGTTCAAGCGCAAAGAGCCCGTAGAAAACTTCTTCGGCCAGGTTGCGACGACCATCAAGGAACGGTTGGTGGTGAATCTGGCGCAGAGCAAGTCATCGCTGGTCGGCAACAATCGCCTGCAGTACGCCATGAACTTTCTCATTCCGGAAGGCCGCATCGAAGACACAAAGATTCCTTTTTACCCTGTGGCCTCAAATATCCTGACGGGCGAGCAGGTTTTGTTTCAGGAGGGCGACATGCGTTCCATTGTATCCGCAAGCGCCTCGATCCCCGGATTTCTGCCGCCCTACAAAGTCAACGGCTACATGCTGGTGGACGGCTCGGTGGTCTGTCCCATTCCGATCATACCGGCGCGGGAGATGGGCGCCGACATCGTGATCGCAGTTGATGTCGGCCAGAAGCTGAACGACAACCCCAACCTCGACAACGTCATCAACGTTATGTTCCAGACGCAGCACATGACGGCGCGCCACTTCAATCTACTCCTGCTTGAAAAAGCGGATATCGTGATTCGCCCCGACGTCGGCCT
>SMXE01000219.1 GCA_004357015.1 Caldithrix sp. | reverse complement strand
TCCACGGCGACTTCGGACGCGACAGAGGAAAGCGGAAAGGACACGGGAGATGAGTCCGGGGAATCAGAATGATGGCATGGGGGACGACACAATTGATAGTTACCGCCGGCGACACAGAACAGCAGAAGGTGATCGACCACGTTCGTGAGGCCGGGCAAGGTCACGTTTTCAAGTATTGGGAGGAGCTGAACGAATCCTCGCGGGCGAGCTTGTTGAACCAGTTGCAACAGGTTGATCTCACGCTCATGGCCGCTCTCCACGAGAAATTCATAAAGTCCGGGCATGACAGCCAGAAAAAGGGCGATCTGAAGCCGGCAGATTTCATCAACCTGCCAACAACTGAGCAGCAGCAGGCGGCGTATCATCAAGCAAAAAAAGTCGGCGAAGAGGCGTTGCGTGCCGGCCGCGTGGCGGCTTTTCTGGTGGCAGGCGGCCAGGGAACACGGCTTGGGTTCAATGGGCCGAAAGGGAAGTTTCCGGTGAGTCCAGTAAAGAACAAGACGCTTTTTCAACTGCACGCCGAAAAGATTCTGGCACTATCCAGAAAATACGATGTGGCAATTCCCTGGTACATCATGACCAGCGAAACCAATCACGAGGAGTCCGTCGAGTTTTTTGAGTCGAACAGCTACTTTGGTCTCGGCGCCGGAAACATGATGTTCTTCCGGCAGGAGATGATTCCCGCACTCAGCCCGCACGGCAAGCTGATTCTCGATGCCAAAGACCATATCTTTCGTAACCCCAACGGCCACGGTGGCTCTTTGTCCGCGCTCAAGAACAGTGGCGCTCTCGATGACATGAAAGGCCGCGGCGTCGATATAATTTTTTACTTTCAGGTTGACAATGTGCTGGTGAAAATGTGCGACCCGGTTTTTTTGGGATACCACATTCAGGAAGATGCGGAGATGTCCGCGAAAGTGGTGGTGAAGACGGAGCCGGCCGAGAAAGTCGGCGTGCTTGGCTGCGTCGATAGCCGACTGGGCGTCATCGAGTACAGCGATCTCTCCGAAACGCAAATGCAGGCGCGAAATGCGGACGGCTCACTTAAGTTTCAGGCAGGCAACATTGCCATTCACATTCTGAACGTCGACTTTGTTGAGAAGGAAAACGAGGGCGGTCTGAGATTGCCCTGGCATGTGGCGCATAAGAAGATTCCCTGCCTGGATGAGACCGGTTCAGTGGTCGAGCAGGACCAGACGAACGGCTACAAGTTCGAGACTTTCGTTTTCGATGCTCTCGGTGATGCGAAACGCACTGTCATTCTGGAGGTTGACCGCGCCGAGGAATTCAGTCCTGTCAAGAACAAAGAGGGCGTTGATTCACCAGAGACTGCGCGCCGTGACCTGGGGAACCAGTTCCGCCGCTGGTTAGAGGCGGCAGGAGTGGCATGGTCTGTCGGCAAAGACGCTATCGAAATCAGCCCGCTCTTTGCGCTTGACGCTGAAGATTTGAAAGAAAAACTTCCATCTGATTTCCAGATAAGTACTGGTGTTTACCTGGCGTAATCAGTCTTTGTAGAAAGGACTGTCACTTCACTGGCACTTTATCCTGCAGTGCCTCGCCGTATCTTATCGTTCGTACCTACCTTGGTCCTGCTTTGAGCACCTCCTCCGAAACGTGTTCTTGGAACTGCTCAAAATTCTTTTTGAACATGTCCGCCAGTTTGTTGGCATACTCATCGTAAGATGCTTTGTCCTGCCAGGTGTTCTTCGGCTTTAGCACCTCGGCGGGCACATTGGGACAGGCCGTTGGGATGTGGACGCCGAAGATGGGATCTTCTTCAGTGGGGATATCGGCGAGCGATCCGTCAAGCACCGCTGTCACCATGGCACGGGTATAAGCGATCTTCATCCGTTCGCCCACGCCGTACGGGCCGCCGCTCCACCCAGTGTTTACCAGCCAACAGTCCACGTTGTGTTTGGCCATTTTGTCGCCCAGCAGTTGCGCGTAAACGGTCGGATGCAAAGCCATAAATGGCGCGCCGAAACAGGTGCTGAAGGTCGCCGTCGGTTCATTGCTCAGCCCTTTTTCTGTACCGGCAACTTTTGCTGTGTAGCCGGAGAGGAAGTGGTACATGGCCTGTTCCTGTGTCAGCTTGGCGATTGGGGGCAGAACGCCGAATGCGTCGGCGGTCAGCATGAGTATGTTTTGCGGATGGTCGGCTACGCCCGGTATCACAGCATTCGGGATGGAACTGATGGGGTAGGCAGCTCGCGTGTTTTCCGTGAGCGCAGCATCATCCAGGTCAAGCCGGCGCGTCTCCATGTTTATTGCCACGTTCTCGAGGATGGTGCCGAACATGCGGGTGGTTTGGTAGATTTCCGGCTCAGCTTCTGCCGAGAGTCGAATGACTTTGGCGTAGCAGCCGCCCTCGAAGTTAAACACGCCATCGTCGCTCCAGCCGTGCTCATCATCGCCGATGAGTCCACGATTAGGGTCGGCAGAAAGGGTGGTTTTCCCGGTTCCGGAGAGTCCAAAGAAGAGTGCTACGTCATTGTCATTTCCGACATTTGCCGAACAGTGCATGGACAAGACCTTATTCTTGCCGTTGGCGCCAATAGGCAGCAGGTAGTTGAGGATGGTGAAAACCGACTTTTTAATTTCACCTGCATAACTTGAGCCGCCAATCAGGATGAGCTTTTTTGCAAAGTTGACGATGATGAACACCTCGGAGGATGTGCCGTCAACTTGGGGAATTGCGTGAAATCCGGGCGCATTGATAATTGTGAAATCTGGCTGGAAATTTCCAAGTTCCTCACGTGGAACCTGGATAAACAAGTTTTTGGCAAAGATGTTGTGCCAGGCAGTTTCGGTGATGACTCGCACCGAAATCCTGTAGTTTGGATCGGCGCAGGCATAGCAATCCTGTACAAAAAGATCCTTGCCCTGTAGGTAAGCAAGAAGTCGATTGTGCAGGTTTTCGAATTTGCTCGCGTCGAAATCGCGATTTACATCGCCCCACCAGATATTCTTTTCACTGCTGGGTTCGCGCACGATGAATTTGTCGTTAGGGGAGCGTCCCGTGTGGTGGCCGGTCGTGACCACAAACGGCCCGAGGTGGGCGATGTGGCCCTCGAGTCGCCGGACGGCATACTCATAAAGCGCCGGGGTAGACAAATTGAACCATGCATTGCTGACGTTTTTTATCCCGTGTTTTTCTAATTCCTTGAATGCTTCCGATCGATACTGCTCCATGAACGATTCTCCTTATTTATACATGTGTGGGTAGCTATTGCTTTGTGCCAGAAGCGCATGGCAAATCTATTGAAGCTCTTCGTTTGCTACAGTGTCGATGGCCGGTCAGTTGCTTTGGATTTGAAACGGCGCTTGCATCGCTCAATAATAGAATCAGTGTAACAGGTTTGCGGGCAGAAATAGCCAGATTTCATGAGCCTAACCCGGCGCAGCCTGAACCAAATAGACTTTTAACTGCTAAGAAGGCAGAGGCTGTTGATTTATCTGATGCTAAGTTACTATCCTTAACAGGGAAAATCAAGAGCGGGACTTTAAAATTACTTTAACATACCTGACGCAGCGGAGCCGCAAATTCCAAATTCCAAATTCCAAATAACCAAATTCCAATCAAGAGCCGGAATCAATAAGCATATGAGCGCTGAGAACCCGGGGGTCGCCGGCAAAGACATCTGTAGAGATGCGAACAGAAAAAGGCGGCAGGGTTTGATTCCTGCCGCCTTTTTCGATTACCAGTTTGGCTTGTTGCCAATTACTTCATGGTCATTGCTTCAGCCATAAATACCTCATCTTCAACGCCCGTGTTGAACGCGACGTCCTTTAAGGTAGCTTCCCAGAGCATCTGTCCATCCTGCTTAAATTGCGCAACGTGGCGGGCCATCGCGTAGCCGTCAATCGTTTCGTAATCCTTGAAGGTCATGTACATCGCCTCCATCTCGCCGGCAAAGTTGGTCATGTCGCCGACTTGCCTTTCGATGAGATGAGTGCTGGCGTTGACGTAGAATTTTTGGACGTTGGCATATTTGTCCGTCGAGTGCAGAACAAAATAGTTCTGCCCGTCCATGGTCTCGTCGGGCAACAACTCCAGTACGAATCCTTTGTCCTTGTAATCGAGAAAGCCGTCCAGCCAGGTCGTGGTCATGACTTCGGTTTCCTGCAGTTGCGCTTGGTTCATGTCAATGCGCTGGCCCATCTGAAGATGCCAGCCGTTTTCGCCGTCGTAGCAAGAAGACATGCTAATGGCACCGTCAGGCTCCATGAAGTCCATGCGGAGTTTGTTTTCCCGCTTGTAAGTTATCTTCATTGGCATGGTCATGCCGCCTTCCTGGCCCTGGCCCGCCATTTCGCCTCCTGCTTCCGCAGGACCTGGAGGCATGACGTGCATGGTGAAATCCCAGGTAGAGACCTGGTCTTGAATGGCCTGGAGTTGGGCAATCCCGCCCATTGCGGCAACAGTCTGGTGCACGACATTGTCCACCGATGGCTGCTGAGCACAGGCAGTCAAAAGAAAACTAGCGCAGGACACGCACAGAGTTAGGATGAGTGCTTTCTTCATGTCATTTTCCTCCTTTGTTTTGACACAATCCGTTAATAGCGTGCTATTTTAGCAAAACAGCTAACAAATGTCAATAGTTTTGTTTTTGACTTTTGGTGCGTATTTCCAGCGTGTTGAAATCACGGACAGGTATCGCGATGCGAACGGAGAGTATGTAGCCGTCGAGAACTGCGGCGTCAACAAGATCAAGGGTTGCAAAATGTGGTGTGTGGTCGATCAAGCCGGACGAAACCGTCGAACCATAGACATCTTGAAGGCGCGAACACCATTCTCTGGCAGCGCTCACTTTCGAAACCTCTAATGATTGAGTACTTCAAAGAAACGGGGGAGAAAGATACATCCACCATTGTGGGATGGGTTTATGATGGCGATGACGACTCCGCGTCCGCGCTATTGGTTCAAAGGAGAAGACGTCAGGTAGCCTTGGACCGTCCTCAAAAAGAACACCTGGAAAACCAGCGCCATGCCGATCACTGTCATGGCCAAACACCGATCCACCTGAATCCTTTCGTGCCCGTGGTTAGGCTATCCGGGGTCACTTTTCTGAAGGAGGCCGGGAACACGAGATAGACCACACTCTTGAAAGTCATCAGCCAGCCGAAGAT
>SMXE01000218.1 GCA_004357015.1 Caldithrix sp. | reverse complement strand
TGTCTTGAGGAGCGCAATCTCTGGATGTGAGAAGAATCGTTCAGCGATGTTATCATCACTCAGCCCAGGACGGATGCGTTCAAGGTCAACACCAATCTCACCAACGCGAGCTATGGCAAAAAGAGCTAGCCCGTGGGAATGAGATAAGTTGAAGCTTATTTTCTCCTTACCAGAAGTGTCTAGTGTTGGTTTTCCGTATGGGTTATAGCAAAAGTGCAGCCGATTTGGTTCCACATCCAAATAACGGCCAAGGATGGTTCGGAGTAGCCCTCGACGAACAATAAAGCGTTCGCGGTCTCTTTTGAAGTGAAACCTCTTGGCCTTTCTTAATTCGTCTTTGGAAATGATATGCGATAGGCTTCTTAAGCGAGGCTCCTTTATGTCCAGACAAGCACGCCAGACATGAACATCATCATCACTTCCTAACAGTAAATTTGCAGGCGGAACACGCCAGATATGATCATCAGTCGCCATCAGGCCTAACACCAAATATTCCCGCAAGAAGTGAATTTTACATTCCCTAGGTGTTACTCCGCGTCATATTCCATTAAGGAAAGGACGTCATATCCCCTCAGTTTCTGGCGGCCGTTGAGAAATGACAGCTCGATTAGAAAAGCAATACCAGCTATCTCACCACCCAGCCGGTTGATCAGATTTACGGTCGCCTGCGCGGTGCCGCCAGTAGCCAGCAGGTCATCGACGATCAGGACTTTTTCGCCAGGGGTGATGGCATCGCGATGGATTTCCAGGCTGTCCGTGCCGTACTCCAAATCGTATTCCTCGCTGATGGTCTCGGCCGGCAGCTTACCTGGCTTGCGCACAGGAACGAACCCCACGCCCCATTTGTAGGCGATGACCGAACCAAACACGAAGCCGCGCGATTCGATGCCCACAACCTTCTTGATCTCCTGGTTCCGGAATCTCTCCGCGAGCAGGTCCACCGCCTCACGGAACGCCGGCCCATCTATCAGAAGCGTGGTAATGTCTTTGAATCCGATACCCGGTTTCGGGAAGTCAGGTACATTTCTTATGGAAGACTTCAGATCGCTCATTTTTGCCTTTCTCCGGGAATGTCAGTGCCATATCTCAAACGTTTTGTATTCTCGAAACGATTCCAGCCAATCAATGTTCACCTCTGTTACTTCTGAAAACGCAGGACCTGTACGCAAGCGCAGGATAAGCGCTTCAACAGCGGTTTTGTCCCCCTCCGCCACAACCTCGACGCCGCCATCAGGCAGGTTCGCAACATATCCAACGAGCCCAAGATTGTTCGCCTCCTGGTAAACGAACCACCGAAACCCAACGCCTTGCACGCGTCCTCTCACCACCAAATGAGTCTGCGCTTTCATCTCAGCATCACCCATCAGCAATCTTGTCAAAAACCCTGCGAACCGCCTCTTCCGCAGTTTCTGCCTTGAGCACAGCCGGGTCAACCTCCCAGGTCTTTAGTCCGACCACTGGCACTCTCAACTTCAGGCAGAATGAAATCTCGGACAGGGTTCCGTACTCACCCCCGACAGCGATCACCGCATCGGCCGACCGCACGATGATGATGTTCCTCGCCTCGGACATGCCGGTAACGATGGGAATGTCCACGTAGTCGTTCGCGTCCGATTTTCGCAGGCCCGGCAGCACGCCGATGGTGGCGCCGTTCGCCGTTTTCGCCCCACGGCAGGCTGCTTCCATCACGCCGGACAACCCGCCGCAGATCAAAATCGCCCCCCCCAATGCTATCTCCCGGCCGACTTCTTCCGCGAGTTCTGCCATCTCTGGTGTACAGTTGCCGCCGCCAATGACACCGATAATGTGTTTGTGGGTCATGCTATGAAATTACCGCTGAACTTTGCACAGGCGCAAATTTTCAATTTGCCGATAGACTATTGCTCAAATCTCTCGGCTCGGTCCCGACTTAGGCACTCGACGCGCCTGCCGTTTCGGTCTCACTTTTCACGGTGATTTTTACTGCGTTAAGGATTCAGGCGATGCATGAGACGCGGAAACGGGATCGTCTCCCGGATGTGGCTTAACCCGCACAGCCAGGCCACCGTTCTCTCGATCCCCATGCCAAACCCTGCATGCGGCACTGTACCATAGCGTCGCAGGTCGAGGTACCAGTCGAATGCTTCCGTTGGCAAATCGTGCGCTTTGATTTTGCCCTCGAGAACAGCAAGATCATCTTCGCGCTGCCCGCCCCCGATGATCTCACCGTAGCCTTCCGGCGCCAGCATGTCCACGCACAGCGCCTTGGACGAATCACCGGGATCATCCTTCATGTAGAAGGCCTTAATCTGTGCCGGGTAGCGATGCACCATCACCGGGCTGTCGAACGCCTGCGAAATGACCGTCTCGTCGGCGCCGCCAAAGTCACTGCCATACTCGAAGTCGATGTTGTTTTTCTTTAGAATCTCCACAGCTTCATCGTACGAAATGCGCGGAAACGGCTTGCCGATTTTTTCCAGCGGCTCAAGATTGCGCTCCAGTTTCTCCAGTTCCGCCCGTCGGTTTTTCAGGACACGCTTGACGATAAAGGACACAAAATCCTCGGCCAGATCCATGTCGCCGTCCAGGTCAAGAAAGGCCACTTCCGGCTCGATCATCCAAAACTCCGTGAGATGCCGGCGCGTCTTGGATTTTTCGGCACGAAAAGTGGGGCCGAAGCAGTACACTTTGCCAAATGCCATGGCACCCGCCTCCATGTAGAGTTGTCCACTCTGGGTCAGGTAAGCTCTGGAGCCGAAATATTCTGTTTCGAACAGCGTTGTTGTCCCTTCGCAAGCATTCGGAGTAAAGATGGGTGCGTCAATCAACGTAAATCCGTTTTCGTCAAAGAAATCACGGCAGGCTTTGATGACTTCGTGCCGCACACGCAGAATAGCGTGCTGTCGCGAAGAGCGCAGCCAGAGATGACGATGATCCATCAGGAATGTCGTGCCGTGCTCTTTGGGAGCAATCGGGTATTCCTCAGCCAGCGCCAGGATCTCAAACCCCGAAACCTGTAATTCGTACCCCCCGACAGAACGCTTGTCTTCGCTCACGGTGCCGGTCACCACTACCGAAGACTCCTGCGTAACGTCTTCGCATGTTTGAAACATCTCCTCACTCACGCTGCCCTTAAACACCACGGACTGAATCAAGCCGGTGCCGTCGCGAACCAGAAGAAACCACAGTTTCCCGCTTGACCGCTTATTGTAAAGCCAACCACGAATTTGTATCTCTTTGCCAACATGTTGAGAAACGTCAGAAATGTAGACTGAATCGACCATCGAAATTCCCTTCTTCACTAACATTCTTCACTTCAGAAAAGGTAACTATTCAGCTTTTAGCTGTTGGCCTTGAACTTGCGGATGACGTTGTTCTCATCATTTATTGGCCGATAGCTGAGTAGTTGCCAGAAAAGAATTATAATCGCTGAAACAACAATATATTAATTATTGACAGGATGAACAGGATGAAAAATCTCTATCCTGTCCAAAAATGAAGTAAGAAATATTGTTCTTGTCTGATTCTTATTTTGAGAGCAGTACCGGTACGTCGGCTTTGCGCACGACTTGCTCGGTGGTGCTGCCAAGAATTGCCTCCCGAATACGGGAGTGTCCAAACGCTCCCATGATCATGAGGTCACAATGACGCTCCCCGGCAACCCGAATGATTTCTTTTTCAGGGTTGCCAGACACGCCAACCAGATCCACTTGAGCCTTGTATGGCTTAAGATAGCTTTGCGCTTCCTCAAGCAACTTGCTCCTGAACATCTCTTTGTCGTGCACAGAGAGGACCGTGACCGGCGCACTGAGTTGTGTCGCAAACAAGCCAACCAGTTGCAGCGCCTTGTTCGATCTTTCACTGCCATCATAGGCAAAGAGGATACTCCCAATGGACTTAAATTCCCTGGACGTCACCAGAATGGATTTGCTCCACTGCCGCATCACAGCATCAAGAGTCGCGCCGACGAGATTCTTCTTCCATTTGGCGAATTCACCCCGCATCCCGATGACCAGCAAATCCACAAGCGGAGCCTTTTCGCAGATAATGTCAGACGGTGAGCCACTGATTTTCTCAGCATCGAATTCGACATTTTCAGAGGTCAGAATCTCCGAGCATTTTTCAAGTACCGCTGCGGCTTTCGATTCGAGAATTTTTTTTGATTCTTCTTTGTAAACATTGGATGGAATTATCGGCACAAAACCGTCAGTCCCCATCACGACGGCCCACTCGAAGATACGCACGTCCAAGATGGACAGCACGCTGACACGGGCATCGAATGCGCGCGCCAGTTCAACAGTGTACCTCACCTGCGCTTCTGTGTAGACTGACCCATCAATCGGAAGCAAAATTGATTTAATCATGGCTTAACCCCAATCTTCTCCCTTGGCAGCTCTTGTCATCAGGTCGAACACCGCCTGTTTGGGATCTTTGCCTTCAAAAAGAACATGATACGCTTCGGAAGTAATCGGCACCTCGACGCCGTGGCGGGACGCAAGCTCGTAGGCCGAACGCGTTGTCCGCACACCTTCTGCTACCATCACCATCTCAGAAAGGACTTGCTTCAGCGTTTTGCCCTTCCCGATCTGCTCCCCAAGATAGCGGTTCCTGCTGTACTTGCTCATACAGGTCACAATCAAATCGCCCATGCCTGAAAGACCGGCGAAGGTGAGAGAGTCCGCGCCTAACTTGGTGCCCAGACGAGTGATTTCTGCCAGTGCTCGTGTAATTAGCGCGGCTTTGGTGTTGTCCCCGGCGCCAACGCCATCAACAATACCAGCCGCCACAGCCACAACGTTCTTGAGGGCGCCGCCCATCTCTACGCCGACTACATCGTGGTGTGAGTAGACCCTGAAGCTTGCCGACATGAACGCAGCCTGCACCCAACGCGCGGTCTCCCGGCTTCTGGACGCGCTCACGACCAGGGTAGGAATGTCACGGCTGACCTCTTCTGCGTGACTGGGACCTGAGAGCACTGCAACCCGATCTTCCGCAAAGCGCTCTGCCAGGATCTGGCTAACACGCAACAGGGTGTCATTCTCGATGCCTTTGGCCACACTGATGACGACTGTCTCAGAGCTGACTTCCGGGAAATTCGCAATCACAGACCTTACCCCGTGAGACGGCACGGCAATGACAAGTCCATCCTGATCCCTGACCGCTTTCCGAATGTCGGCCTCAACTATAATGCTTTGCGGAACATCGAATTCGGGCAAATATTTTTTATTGACACGCTCATTCCGAATGGTTTCAAGTAGCTTCTCGTCCCGGTCCCACATCGTTACGGTATGACCGTTTGAATGCAGCACTTTTGCGAGTGCGGTACCCCAACTTCCCGACCCAATTATGGCAAATTTTCCCACGTTCGCTCCTCAGCTCTGCAGCACAATTTCTCCGATAATGTGTGCTCCTTCGCCCGGTTCGGTACAAATTCGGGT
>SMXE01000217.1 GCA_004357015.1 Caldithrix sp. | reverse complement strand
CAGAACTCCCTGAGACCATGCCCCAAGGGTGAAATCACCCCCATGCCGGTTACAACAACTCGCTTCAGTTCAAGGGTTCGTGCCATGTCAATATCAAATCTCGGATGCAGCGAACAATGAATTATTCGCCGGAACCGACTTTGTCTTCGAGATATTTGATGGCTTCGCCGACGGTGTTCATCTTCTCGGCATCCTCATCCGGAATTTCAATCTCAAATGCTTCCTCGAAAGCCATCACCAACTCGACTGTATCGAGAGAATCCGCGCCCAGATCATCTATAAAGGACGCTGATTCGGTGACCTCTTTTGCGTCCACACCAAGCTGTTCAACGATGATTTCTTTTACTTTGTCTTGCATTGCCATTTAACTCTCCTCCTTATGATTGTGGATTTAGACTTCTGCATGCTAGCGCAATTTCGTCATTTCGATCAGAGCGAAAAATCCGGCTTTCTATAGCTTCAGATTTCTCGCCAGAGGGTTGCCGAACTTTGAAATGACACAAAATCTCCTCAACGTTGACGTTTCTACATAACCATCCCGCCATCGACGTTGATGACCTGGCCGGTAATATAATCAGCATCTTCCGATGCCAAATACGCCACACATGCAGCAACTTCTTCCGGACTGCCCATGCGCCCAAGAGGAATGGCTTCACTCAGATTTTCCTTTACCTCTTCAGGCAAAGCCGCCGTCATGTCAGTGGTGATAAATCCTGGCGCAACCGCGTTCACCTGAATGTTGCGGGCTGCCAGTTCGCGTGCAACTGATTTCGTTAAACCGATGACGCCCGCCTTTGACGCGCAGTAGTTCGCCTGTCCCGCATTACCCATAATGCCAACCACCGAAGTGATGTTGACAATTTTTCCCGCTCGCTGTTTCATCAATGTTTTGGTGGCGGCACGGATGCAGTTAAACGTCCCCTTCAAATTCACCGCAATCACGTCGTCCCACTGTTCTTGATTCATCCGGATCAACAGATTATCCTTGGTGATGCCGGCATTGTTCACGAGAATATCAATTCTCGAAAAGGTCTCAGTCGTGCCCTTGATTAAGCTTTCGACCTGCTCGAATTCGGCAACATCACAAGCGAGCGGGAGCGCTTTTCGCCCCAATGCTTCGATCTCTGTGGCGACACTCTCCGCCCGCTCAAGAGAGGTAGCGGTAACGACAAGGTTCGCACCGTCTCCAGCCAGACGCAGCGCAATGGCTCTGCCAATTCCTCTGGACGCGCCGGTAACAATAGCAACTTTATCTTGCAAGCGTGACATTGCTGTTTTCAGCCCTTCTAAGGAAACGCTGGCCTTTTTCGATAAGGTTGGTGTGGTTCACCTAAAAGACATTAACCTTTTGAGAAAAGGTCAACGTCCTGCAGCCAATTATAAAGATTCAAGTACTTCAACACTGTTGATGGCCGTACCGCTCACTGCGCGGTTTATGCGCCGCAAAAGGCTTGTGAGTACTGAACCGGGGCCTACTTCGTAAAACTCAGTGGCTCCGTCTTCTATCATATTCCCAATAATATCCACCCACTTCACGGGACTGGTTAGCTGCCGCTTGAGCAAGTCCTTTATATCGTCTGGCCGCGTAACGGGTTGGGCCGTGACATTTGAATAAACCGGAATATCGGCAGAACGGACCTCCACGGCGTCAAGCGCCTGCCCAAGATCAGCAATAGCAAACTCCATGAGCCGTGAGTGAAACGCGCCCCCCACCACAAGTGGCACCACACGTTTTGCGCCCTTTTCCCGGGCTACCGCCATCGCCTCTTCCACGCCGGCAACAGCGCCTGAAATCACAATTTGAGATGGAGAATTGAAATTGGCAATTTGAACTACGCCGGCTGCACTCGCTTGACTGCAAATATCATTTAGCGTATTGGCATCCAACCCAATGACCGCAGCCATGGTTCCGGGACTGATTTCACCCGCCCTCTGCATGAGTTCGGCTCTAACTTTGACGAGCTTCAAGCCGTTCTCGAAGGTAAAGGCATTGGCCGCACAAAGCGCAGAGTACTCTCCCAGACTGTGGCCCGCGGTCATGTCAAACGACCAGCCTTTCTCCTTCAGAAAGCGACTCAGAATGACACTGTGAACAAATATGGCGGGTTGAGTCGCGCGGGTTTGTCTTAGTTCATCCTCCGGGCCTTCAAAACATATATTAGCCAAGTCAAACCCGAGAATCTCGCCGGCGGTCGCGTATGTTTCTCTGACGGAATCGAATCTATCGTACAGGTCTTTGGCCATGCCCACAAACTGCGAGCCCTGGCCGGGAAACAAGAGCGCTTTCTTACCGATCTCGATTTCTCCCCACTCCGGTCGGCTACATCCTGACAGCCACGGAACCCCAGGTGAAACCACCGCCAAAGGCGACCATCACGCAGACGTCGCCTGGCTTTAGCAGGCCCTTTTCTTTGGCCTCGTTCAGCGCGACGGGAATGGAAGCCGACGACGTATTGCCATATTCGTGCACGTTTATGTAGACCTTTTCAGGCGGAATTTTCATTCGGCGTACTGTCGCATCGATGATCCGCTTGTTCGCCTGGTGCGGAATTAACAGGTCCACATCATCAACCGTCAAACCGGCTGTTTCCAGGATGTGCGCGGCCGCATCCCCCATTGCAGTGACTGCCGCTCTAAAGACTTCCGGTCCTCGCATCTTCAGGGTGTTCAGATTTTCACTGATCGCAACTTGAGCAGGATAGCGTGTGCCGCCTCCCGGCATGCAGAGCAAATGCGCCAGCCGGCCGTCAGTTTTCATAAACGTACCAAGGATGCCGCGACCATCGCCATTTGCCGGACCCAGTACAGCCGCGCCGGCAGCGTCGCCAAACAGCACACAGGTGGAACGATCTTTCCAATCTACGATGCGTGTCAATAGTTCGCAGCCGATGACCAAGACGTTCTTGCTCTTGCCGGTACCGACGAACCCATCCGCGATGCTCAGACCAAACAGGAAACCGGAGCAGGCGGCCTGGATGTCAAAAGCCGCCGCGTTGACCGCGCCAATCTTATCCTGAACATAGCAAGCTGTGGCGGGAAACGTCACGTCACCCGTCACTGTGGCGACAATGAGCGTATCAATTTCCTCAGCATCCATGTCCGCGTCCTTCAACGCCTGCTTGGCCGCTTGAGCAGACAAATCAGAATTTTGCGTTTCGTCATCCACGATGTGGCGCACCTGCATACCGGTGCGTTCCCGAATCCATTCATCGCTGGTGTCAACAATTTTCTCCAGATCTTGATTGGTGAGCGTCTTTGGGGGAATGGCGACACCGGTGCCGAGCATCATGGTCTTGACGTTATTCTCCATTCGTCTCCCTCCTCATACCGATTAACTCCTGACTGATTCTTTGATTCACTCGCTGCTTTATCATCGTGGATGCTTCGAGAATACCGTTTTTTATCGCCCTAGGCGTGGAACTGCCGTGACAAATAACGCAGACACCATTGATACCAAGGAGAGGAGCGCCGCCATACTCTTCATAATCGTAAATTCTGCGCAGCCTGTTGAACGTCGGTTTTAGCAAGAACGCCCCAAGGTTGGAAAACACCTTTTTCCCGATTTTTCGCTTAAGCGTCTTCGAGTAGACGCCGTTAAAACTCTCGGCAAATTTGAGCACTACATTACCGACAAATCCATCCGCAACGATGACATCGACATTTCCGCCCATAACATCCCGGCCTTCAATGTTTCCTACGAAGTTGAGTTGACTCTCCGCCAGAAGATCATATGCCTCTTGCACGACGTCATTGCCTTTGCCTCTCTCTTCGCCGATATTCAAGAGTCCAACGCGTGGATTTTTAAGGTTGTAAACATACTTCATGTAAATCTGCCCCATGATGCCAAACTGCAGCAGATCCATTGGCCGACAATCGACATTAGCGCCGACATCGGTCAAGAAGGACACACCCTGACCATGAGGTATCAATGAACCAATCGCCGGACGCCGGACGCCCTTGATCCGACCCAGTCGCAACAGAGCGGAAGCCATCGCTGCACCAGTGTGCCCCGCGCTGACCACCGCATCTACATCCCCCTTTTTGTGAATCTCCATTGCAACCACAATAGACGCATCCGGTTTTTTCTTCAGCGCCGTGGTTGGAGATTCACCCATTTCAATTTTTTGGGATGCGTGGACCACACTGATGGGTAATTCATGAATTCTAAAATGGCGGGAAAGATATGACTGAACAACCGCTTCGTCCCCCACAAACACCACCTCATATTCTCCTTTCCCAGCCCTGGCAGCCTCAACACCCCCGTGAATGATCGCATCAGGGGCGTAATCTCCACCCATCGCATCTATTGCTATCCGCATGGAATAAAGCGACTCCTGCCGGCCTATTCATTGAGCCGAAACGCAGTGATCGAGAGAAGCAGGCTACGCCTCTCTAGGAGAGAACACTTGCCTGCCTGCATAGTAACCGCAGTTCGGACACGCTCGATGTGGCAACATTGGCTGATGACAATGAGAACACTCAACCACATTAGGGGCAGAAAGTTTCCAGTGTGTCCGCCTCTTGCGTCCACGTGATTTTGATATTTTTCTTTTTGGTAGTGCCAACTTCTATCTCCTGAATTATGGTCTCTTAATTGTCTCCGACCTCTTCCTTCAACAACTTGCGCAAACCTTCCCATCTTGGATCCGCCTGCGCATCTTTGCACTCACACGGTTCGGCATTGAGATTGGCGCCACACCGGGCACAAAGACCTTTACAGTCTTCCGTACATTTGAATCGCATCGGAAGCGCCAGCAAAATCGACTCCCGCAACCCTTCTGTCAAATCGATGTGGTTCGTCCCGGTGCTGAGGAAACGCACCATTTCATCATCTTCAAGGGCTTCCTTCTCTGTGGTGTAGAGAATCGTGTACGTGTCTTCAAATTGGTCAGTGTAATTTTTGAGGCAACTCTCGCAAACCGATTCGATGCTCGCAGTGGCCTCGGAAGTTACAACGATATTGTGTTCACTCCGATCGACTTTACTTTTGACCTGAACACGCTTGACCATAAAATTGCGTTCTTCGAAATCCAACTCCGCAATCTCCGGATCAAATTCATAAAAATTGAGGCCGTTTTTGAGACTTTGGACGCTGACTTTCATTCGCCAAACAACTCCAGATCAAGAAAAATAAATGTAACCAAAAAATGGTCGAGAGTCAAGACAAAATATCCTCGCTGAGCGGAAGCGCTTAGCGCACGCCATTGACGACAAGCTCCTTTTCGGAAAAGAAAAATCCGATTTCGTGCCGACCGTTTTCCACCGAATCCGAGCCATGCACGATGTTGTTCCCCTTACTTTCAGCAAAGTCTTTCCGAATGGTTCCCGGATCAGCCTCATCCGGGTCCGTGGCGCCGATCAACTTGCGGAACTCGGCCACGGCGTTTTCCTTCTCGAGGGCAATGGTCACGGCAGTGCCGGAACTCATAAACTCAACCAGTTCGCCGTAGAAGGGCCGCTCCCGGTGCACAGCATAGAACTCACCAACGGTTCCATTGGACAACCGCACCATTTTCATGGCAAGAATCTTAAACCCAGCCTCTTCTATCCTGACGATCACCTTGCCTATCAGATTCCGCCGGGTACAATCCGGCTTCAAAATTGCTAATGTACGTTCCACTATTCGCAACTCCTTTCATGTTAAGCAAGCGCTTTTTGCATGGTGTTGCCGATTTCCGCTGGGCTTTCGGCGACGTGCACCCCGGCCGCCTTGAGCGTTGCAATTTTCTCTTTGGCTGTGCCTTCACTGCCGGAAATGATCGCGCCGGCATGCCCCATCCGGCGTCCCGGCGGCGCTGTTCTGCCGGCGATGAACGCCACCACGGGACGATCGAAGTTCTCTTTGATATAGGCAGCAGCCTCCTGCTCAGCCGTGCCGCCAATTTCTCCGATTAGCACGACAGCTTCGGTGTCGCCATCTTGTTTGAACAACTTCAACGCATCAGTAAAGTTCGTGCCAATCACCGGGTCTCCCCCGATGCCGATACAGGTTGATTGTCCAATGCCAAGGTCGCTGAGTTGCTTGACCGCCTCGTAGGTCAGTGTGCCGCTGCGTGAAATGAGACCGACGTTGCCAACCTTGTGAATAAACCCCGGCATAATGCCCACCTTGCACGCACCAGGCGAAATAACGCCCGGACAATTCGGCCCGACCAGCCGTGTATTCCGGTTTGCCAAATACTTGTGCACCTGCAGCATGTCCAGCACCGGGATGCCCTCGGTGATGCACACCACGAGAGCGACACCGGCGTCAGCAGCTTCCATGATCGCGTCCGCAGCAAAGGGCGGCGGCACAAAGATGGCCGAAACGTTGGCGCCTTCCTTTGCAACAGCTTCCGCTACGGTATTGAACACCGGCACTTTATCCTCAAATTTCTGACCGCCCTTGCCCGGGGTCACGCCTGCCACCACTTTCGTTCCGTACTCAAGCATCTGGCGGGAATGAAATGTCCCTTCGCCGCCTGTAATACCCTGAACCACGAGACGGGTATTTTCATCGACAAGAATACTCAATTTTATTCTCCTTTCGTATGTGCTTCTCTATGCAACACGCTAGCGGCTGACGCTGGCAGCAACCTTTTGCGCCGCGTCATGAAATGTCCGACCGACTTCAAATAAAATGTCGGACTCTTCCAGCAGCTTTGCTGCCTCTTCCGCGTTGGTTCCTTCAAGCCGCACCACCACTGGTACATTAATATTCATCTGCGAAGCGGCCTCAATCACACCTTTTGCCACCCGGTCACAACGCACGATTCCGCCAAAAATGTTTATCAGGATGGCTTTCACATGTTTGTCTGAAAGAATTATCTCAAATCCGTTCTTCACGGTCTCGGCGCTTGCGCCACCGCCGACATCCAGAAAATTGGCTGGTTCGGAACCTGCAATATTGATCATGTCCATGGTGGCCATCGCCAGTCCGGCGCCGTTCACCATGCAGCCCACTTCCCCATCCAGCCGGATGTAGTTGAGATCGTATTTGGACGCTTCCACTTCCAGCGGCTCCTCTTCGTTGAGGTCGCGCAACTCGGCGAAATCGGAATGTCGATACAGCGCGTTATCATCAAAGTTTATTTTGGCGTCAAGCGCCAACACCTTGCCCTGTTTGGTCACCACCAGCGGATTGATTTCTGCCATGGAGCAATCCGCAGAGACGTAGGCCTGGTACAGCGCATTGAAGAACTTGACGCCGTTCTTGAACTCGTCGCCTTTCAGTCCAAGGCCAAACGCCAGCTTGCGCGCCTGAAACGGCCGCAAACCAACCGCCGGGTCGATATACTCTTTCAGAATCTTCTCCGGCGTCTCAGCCGCGACTTTTTCGATCTCCACGCCCCCTTCGGTACTGGCCATAAACACGAGTTGGCTTCTCGAGCGATCCAGAACGATGCCCAGATACATCTCGCGGTCGATGTCCAGACCCTCCTCCACGAGCACTTTGCGCACCTCTTTGCCATCCGGACCGGTCTGATGCGTGACGAGTGTCATGCCGATCATCTTGTTTGCGATTTCCGCCGCTTCGTCCGCGCTCTTTGCCAGTCTTACGCCGCCCCCCTTGCCGCGACCGCCGGCGTGAATCTGCGCCTTGACGACAACCATGCCGCCCAGATCCGCTGCAATTTTTCTGGCCTGATCAGCCGTTTCCGCCAACTGACCACGCGGCACCTCAACGCCAAACTTCTTCAGCAGTTCTTTTGCCTGATATTCATGAATTTTCAATGTTTAAGCCTCCAGTCATTATTTTTTCAGTGGGTTAACCGGCAACGATGCGCGTACCCATCCTGCCGCCGATCGCTTCCGTCATTTTCTCGATAGACGTAATCCACACTACTTTGCCGCCGCCCTCGATAAAATTGATGGCGGCCTGAATCTTCGGCCCCATGCTGCCTGCCGGAAACTGGCCTGCTTCCAGATGGCCGCGAGCCTCCGAGACAGTCAGGTCGTCCAGTTGAACCTCATTTTCCTGTCTGAAATTCAATGCGACTTTATCCACGGCGGTGAGGATAAACAGTTCCTCTGCCCCGATGTCACGCGCCAGAATCGCAGAGGCCAGGTCTTTATCGATAACAGCGTCAACGCCTTCCCATCTGCCGTCCTCTTCTTTGTAAACCGGAATGCCACCGCCGCCGGCGCAAATTAGAATGGCGCCTTCCTCAACCATCCTCTTGATGGTTTGACGTTCCACGATAGCCAAAGGAGTAGGAGACGGCACCACTCTGCGATAGCCGCGGCCTGGGTCTTCCTTCACCACCCAGCCGCGCTCTCGCACCGCGCGCTCGACGTCTTCATTTTTGAGCATCGGGCCCACAAACTTGGTAGGGTTTAGGATCGAAGGATCGTTTTTGTCGACAACGACCTGTGTGAGAATAGTAACGACTTCCCTCTGAATGCCAGCGAGATGCAGCTTGTTCTGCATCGTCTGCTGAATCATGTAGCCCATTCCACCCTGGAGGTCCGCTACCATGATGCCCAGCGGCAAAGGCGGGACAAGATGCCGTGTTTCTTCCACGCGAATCATAGCGTTGCCGATTTGCGGACCGTTTCCGTGTGTAATAGCCACACAGTAACCCTGCTTGATCAATGCCAGCACACCGAGAAGGCTTCGCCGCGTATTGGCAAACTGCTGTGCGATGTTGCCTTCTTCAGTTTCGCGCGTAATGGAGTTGCCGCCCAGGGCAACAACCGCCACCGGCCCGTCACTCATCTCTGCACTCAAGCTAACTTTGCCAGCACATCGCGCAGGTCCGGCTTGCCGATCTCCTCCAACTCGTACGTCACACGGGTGGCAGGCTTGTTGATATTTACGAGCTTGCGCAGATCGATGGGCGTGCCGATGATTACGGCATCACAGTCCGTACTGTTAATTGTGGCCTCAAGATCTTTCACCTGCTGCTCGCCATATCCCATTGCCGGCAACAACGCTCCGATTTCCGGGTAGGTTCTGAAAGTCTCCTGTAATGAACCTTTCAGATAGGGCCTCGGGTCTACGATCTCGGAAGCGCCGAATCTTTGTGCCGCAACGATGCCTGCGCCTAACTTCATACCGCCGTGTGTCAGCGTCGGTCCGTCTTCGACGACAAGTACGCGCTTGCCTTTAATCACGGCCGGATCGTCGACAAAAATCGGCGAAGCTGCATCGATGACAACGGCGTCAGGATTTACCTCCATTATATTAGAGCGCACGGTTTCGATGTCGTCCAGGGTTGCGCTCGTTTCCTTGTTGATCACCACCACATCGGCCATGCGCAAGTTCACTTCACCAGGATAGTAAGAGACCTCGTGCCCGGGCCGCAGCGGATCCACAACCACGATGTGCACATCGGGCTGAAAGAACGGCGTGTCGTTGTTGCCGCCGTCCCAAAGTACGACATCCGCCTCCGCCTGTGCCTGGTCGAGGATTTCCCGATAGT
>SMXE01000216.1 GCA_004357015.1 Caldithrix sp. | reverse complement strand
TGCTAAATACGCATGGGTTTGCTTACGTCTTCGTTCGTTGGGCTGTGGAGTGTAACGCCGGCGGCGTATTTATGCTTACGTCCAACGATTTGGTTGAAGTAGATAATAGACAACTTACCCACTCAAAACGACATAGAACAAATAATTTTCTGTCTTGTCGAAAAATGTGAATATGCACAAAACCAGCTTTCTGCCCGCTGTCGAAATGACTAAGTCAGCAGGCAGTGCCAAAATCAAAAGCTGGTGAATTGTTTGAGTCAGAAGACTTCAAAGTCGGTTCTATATTGGTTTGAGTGGATAATGTATAGCACATATCACTGAGGATGGTAGTCTAATTACGCCGAAGGCGTTGTACACCAAAGCCCAGGGTGCCCGATTTTGGGGCACCCTGGGTATCAAAGGAACCAGTCCCCCGTAACCCCAACGGGGTTCCACAAAGCCATCCTACCGTTACTCCCAAACATAACGCTCATCGATTTCGATGCCATATTTTTTGCATAGACGGCGGAACTCATCCTGGAAAGATTCCTTCCGATGGTGCGTTTCCTGAGTGGTGATATATTTTTTGATATCTTCCATATGCGATGGACTGACTGAAAATGCACCATAGCCATCCTGCCAATGGAAAGATGCCAACTCCGTACTCTCCGTCTTCAGCCAAGCCGAGGACGAACGTTTTAGTTCACGCATGAAATCTGAAATTGCCAGTGTCTTTGAGTGTCGCGTTAGAAGGTGCACATGATCTTCTACACCACCAATTTTGAGCGCAAGACAACCAAGGTTCTTGCAAATGCCCGACATGTAGCCGTATACTTTCTCTTGCAAGGTTCTATCCGTCAAATAAGGGCGTCTGTGTTTGGTAGAGAAAATGATGTGCAAATAAATCCGGACTAACGATTGCGACATGGTTGCTTCCATTCTTGTCGAACCCCTTCAGGGTTCTCTATTGTGATTATCACTAACCGAGGGTTGTGCTGCGCACTACCCTCGGCTTCGGTGTTTAACGCCTTCGGCGTGTGTTAATACTCATTTACTCACTCTAATCAACGTGAAGCCTCAAACTCTCAAACTCGGGTCAACGGTCTTCCGGGTAGAGGACGACTTCGACATAGTTTTCCGTGTTGAAGTATTTTCTTGCTGCTTTTTTAATGTCGGCCAGCGTCAGGCTCTCAACCAGTTTGTCATAGGTCAGGATGTTTTTTGGGTCAGATTCGTGGTAATAAACTGACCGCAGAGCCCTGAGCCAGAAACCGTTTTCCTGCAAGTCCGTTTCCCGGCTGCGGATTTGTGTTTCCTTGACTTTTTTCAGGTACTTGTTTGTGGTACCGAAGGTTTTCAGGCTGTCGATTTGCTCGAACACGGTTCGGGTCAATTCGTCCACGCGCTCCGGGTCGCAGCCGAACGAAATGTTGAGGCTGTACTCTTCATTCGGGTAGTGTGAGGTTGAAGGCGAGACCCGCACGCCGTAAGTGCCGCCCTTGTCCTCGCGCATGATTTCCCGCAACTTGATGCGGAAAGTGTTTGCCATAGAAATGAGCATGTGGCGGTTCTTGCGGTTCCATTTAAACGGCCCGGTGAAAATCAGGGAGACGCGGCTCTTGGGTTCAAGACCGCGGTGGAGCTCTTTTTGAACCACGCCTTTCGGTGGTCTCATGCCGACGTCCCGCCAGGTTTCCTGACGATTGAGCGGGTGGAGTCCGCCAAGATACTTCTCAACCAGCGGTTTCATCGTGGCAATCTCGAAGTTACCCACGAACAAGAAGGTGAAGTCGCTCGCATCTGCAAACCGGTCCTGATAGATGCGGAAGGATTTCTCCAGATCCATTTCTTGTAACACTTCTTCCGACCAGGGGCGCGCTCTGAAATGATACCTCGACATGGTCACCTGAATGGTGTCTAGATAGGCGGCTTCGGGGCTGGCATGCCGGTTTTCGATGAAGCCGATGATTCTCTTCTTAAACGATTCGAAGGCGGTACTGTCCCGGCGCGGCGCGGTGAAGTAGAGGTAAATCAATTGAAATGCAGTTTCCAGATCCTGAGGCGAAACGCTGCCAGAGAACCCCTCCTGCAACTCGGAGATGAACGGCGACACCGCCACCAGCTTGCCGGTCAGCTTCTTTTGCAACGCTGTGTGGTCGAAGCTACCCAGACCGCCTTCCCGGATGATGGAAGTGGCCGACATGGCCGGGATGTAATTAGCATCCGGGATCAGGGAGTGTCCACCCGGACTGAAAGCTAAAAATAGAATTTCATCATTCTTGAACTCTGTTGGCTTGAGCACCACCCGGATGCCGTTGGAGAGGCGCCACTCGGTCACATCGATATCGTCGATGTGCTTTTCTTCCGTCACAGCGCCAGGCGTTGGCAGCGTCTGAACCAGAGGTAAATCCGGCACTTTGTCTTCGTAAGGCGACAGGCGCAGTCGGTCAACTCTTGCAAAGACAGCCTGCAAGTCTGATTCGGTCGGCAGCTGGACACCATCTTTTTCCGGCCCGTTCTGCATGACCACGCGATTCTCTTCAGTGATCCACTTGCCGACTAATTTGTTGACTTCATGCAGAGTAATGGCCGGCAGAAACTGTTTGTACATCTCAAATTCGTATTCGATGCCCGGCAGCGATTCGTCTGTCAGAAAATTGCGGATGTATTCTGCGGCGTAGGTACTTGATTCGGTTTTGTCCCGTTCGTTGTACGCCCGTTCCATGGCGCGCAACATCTCGGTCTTTTGCCGTTCGAGCTCCGTTTGCGTAAACCCGAACTGTTTCACCCGTTGCGCTTCAGTCAAAACAGCCTCGAGTCCCTTTTCGATGCCATCTTCCCTAACCGTGGCGCCGAGCACGTAAAATTTCTTGGTACGGATGAAGCTGACCTTGCTCGAGAATCCGGCCAGAAGAGGCGGTTCAGCCTTTCTGCGCAATTCATCCAGGCGGTCGTTGAGCATGCCGTTGTAGAGCGCCTCCACCAGCGATTCGCGGTAGGCGCCTGCTGTGCCTTCTTCGCCCAGGTCTTGTTTGTAGTACATGCTAATGCTTGTGTTTGTCGCTTCGGGGTCTGAAGCCAAGGCAAATAGCGTTTCCCGGTGATCGGGCACAGGATAACTTCTTCGCTCCCGTTTGTGTTCCGGCCCTTTGATTCTTGAAAAATACTTTTTGATGAGGCCTTCAATCCAGTTTTTGTCGAAATCGCCTATGGCCACCACTGCCATCAGGTCCGGACGATACCAGTCGCGGTAAAACCGCTTCAGCGCATCGTAGGGTGCCTGTTCGAGAATTTTCTTCTTGCCGATGGGGAGGCGCTTGGCGTAGCGTGAGTCTTTGAGCAGAATCGGAAACTGCTCGTCGCGCATGCGGGCGCTGGCGCCGCGGCCCAGCCGCCATTCTTCAATGACCACGCCGCGCTCTTTATCGATTTCTTCGTCCTCAAACGCCAGGTTGTGCGCCCACTCGGTCAGGATTTGCAAACCGGTTTCGACAATCTTTGCGCTGTCAGTGGGTACTTGCAGCATGTAGACCGTTTCATCGAAGCTGGTGTAGGCGTTGATGTCCGGGCCGAAGCGCATACCGATGGATTCCAGATAATCGATGATTTCGTGTTTGGCGAAATGCTTCGTGCCGTTAAACGCCATGTGTTCAACGAAGTGCGCCAGACCTTGCTGGTCGTCGTCTTCCAGGATGGAACCGGCATTCACTGCCAGGCGCAGCTCGGCGCGGTTCTCCGGCTTCTTGTTTTCCCGGATGTAGTACGTGAGGCCGTTTTTCAATTTTCCGATGGTGATCTTCGAGTCCACCGGCAGCTTCTGCGCAAGGTCGATGTTTGCGTGTTGAGCAGATACGATTGAAGTTGCAAACCAGAAGATGGCAAGAAATCTGAGGAATGTTGCTTTCGACATTTTCTATTCCTATCGGTTTAGTTTTATGCTGGGCCTTTGAGCTAAATCATTAGTGCTTACGAGCGAGACCGAATCTGGGTTCGATTCTCTGTTGAGTAAATGTTTAGCGCTTCAAGCTTGTGTTGACGACCACCGGTGAATGCAAGGTCCGGTGTACCGGGCAACGGTCCGCGATTTCCAGCAGGCGTTGCTTTTGTTGATCGTCCAGGGGGCCGTGCAATTCAATTTCACGCTCGATCTGATCGATCTTGGTGTTTTTGTCCTCACATTCTTCGCAGTCGTGGGCATAAACTTTCTCGTGTTTCAGCCGGACATCGATTGCTTCCAGGGGCCAGCCCTTCCGGTCGGCATACATGCGCAATGTCATCGAGGTGCAGGCGCCGAGACTGGCGACGAGCAGGTCGTAAGGCGTCGGCCCCGTATCAGTGCCCCCGACTGAAGCGGGTTCATCAGCGATCAAGCTGTGTCCGTTGGCAGTGATCTCGGTTTGAAATCCTGTCCTGCCGGTGCTGGCATGAACACGGTTGTCTTTCAGGTCTTTTGCGGTCAGATTCTTTTCCGTTTCACCGATGTACTTGCTGGCCCAGGCCGCGATCACTGCTCCCACATACTGCGAGTCATTTTCCGAGGTCAGAAGATGGTCGGCGTGATCGAGCGAAATGAAACTCTTCGGATGCTTCGCAGCTTCGAAAATTTTGCCGGCATTTTCGATGCCGACGGTGTTATCGATGGGAGAATGAAAGACGAGCAGAGCGCGTTGCAGGTTCCGGATCACGTCATGCATTTTTGTTTGATCGAGGTCGTCGAGGAACTGCTGCTTGATTTTGAAGGTTCGTCCGGCAACGGTGACGTCGGCTTCGCCACTAGCCTGGATCTTTTCGGCTGCTGCCTGAAGATGTCGTTTAATATGCGACGGCTCGGCGGGCGCAGCAATGGTAGCCACCGCCACGGCTGACGGGATGCGCCGCGTCGCCTGCAGAACAGCCGCTCCGCCCAACGAGTGCCCGATGAGTATCTTGGGCGCCTCGTAGTTTTGCTCCAAAAAGTCTGCGGCCGCCACCAGGTCGTCCACGTTGGAGGAGAGATTCGTGTCGGCGAAGTCGCCTTCACTTTCGCCCAGCCCGGTAAAATCAAAACGGAAAACAGCGATGCCGGCCCGGTTGAGCGCACGGCTGATATTACCGACCGCGTTCAGGTTTTTCGAGCAGGTGAAACAGTGCGCAAAGAGCGCGAACGCACGCGGCGCTTCTCCCACGGGTAAGTCGAGCCGTGCAGCAAGGGTATCACCTTGCGCGCTTTTGAATGCTATTTTTTGATAATGCATATCCTCTCCGGGTGCAATATTTCATTTGAAAAAATATCTGACTCCAAGCGCAGCGCCGATGTCGAACTCTGTGCTAGGAACCAATTCGAGCCGCGGTACGACTTCCACAAAGACATCCAGCACGGCGCCCTCAAAATGGTAGTTCAGTCCAATAGGAATACGGGCCGCCAGCCGCGTATCATTTTTGTCAAACTTGAGCCGTCCGCCGATGCCGTAATAGACCGGCAGGCTGCCTGATTCAATCTTTATCAAATTGAACTTGTGTTGCAGGAAATCCGCGTGCAGGGTGATGGAGTCTTCGCCTCCAAATGACCAGGCAGCAGCGAAGTCGAGTGCCGTATCTGTGGAGAGCCATTTCTTGGCTGTCAGGCCCGTGGGTTCTCCCAATATGATGCCGAGACCGAAGCCGCTCTCCTGCGCCTGGGCCCGGCCACCTGAGAGAGTCATGGCGAGCAGCCAGAGGAAGAAAAATATCACACCTGTCAGGCTGTTTGAGATCACCGTTTTCATCACTGTTCTCCTTGATTTTGTGCTTGCAAATTCTATTTTAATTGCTAAATTTATTTGCTTTAGCAAGCAGGCAATATAAGATATCAGCAGTTAAGTATCAAAACAAAAAAAATGAGGCTATCCAGCGAGAATGCGTGCGACCTCATTTTGTTTATTGGCAAGATTTGAACATTAAGATCCCGCCGGAGTGATGCAGCAAATGAGCGATAGGTACGACTTCAAACAGATAGAAGAGAAGTGGCGCGATTTCTGGCGCGAGAAGAAATTCTTCGAGCCGGACCTGAGCGACACCTCCAACAAGATGTACTACCTGAACATGTTTCCGTACCCGTCCGGTGAGATGCACGTCGGGCATGGCCGAAACTGGCTCATCGGCGACGCATTTTGTCGCTACCTGATCATGAACGGCTACAATGTGCTCAACCCGATGGGGTACGACGCTTTCGGTCTGCCGGCCGAGAACGCAGCCATCGATCGCGGCATTCATCCCAAGGAATGGACCTACAAGAACATCGAGTCGTTTGGTAAGCAGTTCCGGCAGTGGGGCGTTGTGTTTGATTGGCGCCGCGAGCTGGCCACCAGCGACCCGGGCTACTACAAGTGGAATCAGTGGCTATTTATCCAGTTTTTTAAGAAGGACCTGGCCTACCGCAAAGCCTCGCAGGTGAATTGGTGCCCGGGGTGTGAAACGGTGCTGGCCAACGAGCAAGTTGTGGAAGGCG
>SMXE01000215.1 GCA_004357015.1 Caldithrix sp. | reverse complement strand
CGTCATTGGGCTTGATGACCAGATTCTCCCGGTTGCGACTGATATAGTTTAGCAGGTCGATGGTCTCGCCGTGAAAATCCGTTTTGCAATCGCTAATCAGGCGCGTCCACGGGATATGTGCGTCAATGACGCGCCTTTCACCTGCACTGAAATAGCCCGCATTGCGTGAGTCTGAGAGAATTGCAAAGACCGACTTTTTGTGTAGCATTTTTGTCCTGAAGGAGTTGACCATGCAAACGTTGCGATCGCGGTAGGCCTGTAGCATCGGCTGCACCTCGTCTAATTTTTCGAGGAATTCCTGCGTCAGCACGCGCCGGTAGACCAGATCGATCTCAAAGTCACCTTTGCGCAGCCGGCTGCCGCTGTAATCCAGCTCCCGCGGGTCGGCGATGATGGTATTGAGGCCGTGAAATTCGAAATACGTCTGCAAGAGCTCGAATTCACTGTAGGTCGGCACATCTTCCCAATCGACGATGGCAATGTTTGGCACAGCGCGTGGGCTTTTGTTGCCTTGCCAATTCAGATAAGTAAACAGCAGCGCGTCCAGGAGCATCTCACGCACGTAAAAAGGCTCAGCACGGTACTTCTCAGTGAAACGGCGCATGACCGGCAGGTCCTGATAAACCTGGCTCATGATGTCTGTGTACGCCACACCGGCGGGGCACTCCGCATTGAGTTCCACAAACTTCAGTCCCTGCTCGCCCCAGAAAGAGTCCCAGCGCGATGTCACACAAATTCGGGAAAAGCCCGGCTCGATGGCTGCCAGCATTTGTTCGCCCTCTGTCAGGGCGATGTCGGCCTGAATCTGCATGTCATCGAAATAGGCATCCTTAACCTTCACAATCACGTTGCGCAGGGTTGTGCAAACACGCCGCATGGTCTTCATCTGCTCGATGGTCAGGAATTTCGGACGCAGATAGCGGGTCAGCAGCCGGTCGCCGTAGCTCGCTTTCCGCAGCGAGAGATTGGCGAGGAAGTTCTCCTGCATCCCCTCTATTTCAGAGGTGCTCATGGCGGCGAGCAGGTCATTGTAGTACTCAATGGCGGTTTTGTTCATTTTGGGTTTCTCATCGTGGGGGCAAACGGCTGCTCGCCCCTACACACTCTTACTGCCAGCTTTCTTCGACGATTGCGGTTTCAAGAATTTGGCCCAGTGCAAGTCCTTGATCGCGCTCCGCCTTTTCACCGTACACTCGATACAAAAATCCGCCATGGTCTCGACAATCCAGTCGAAGTTGGCACGAGTGACGGAATGGTAGTCAGCGTCGGGTGCCGGATTCATGTAGTCAATGGCGTAAGGAACGCCATCCCGCACGGCAAACTCGACAGTATTCAGATCGTAGCCAAGCGCCTTGCAAATGGTCAGAATATCACGGTTCATCCGCTTCTCTAACTTCGGTTCGATGGGCGGCCCATCAGTGACGTAGCGCTTCTCGGGCGGCAGCAGCGGAGCATACGGCATAATGTGGACGTACTTGCCGCCAACGCAGTAGCAGCGGTAGTACTGCTCGAACTCGATGCCCTCCTGCAGCACCATGCAGGTGGTGCCTGTCTGATTGTACTTGTAGAAAAAATCGTCGCGCGAATGCACTTTGTACACCATCTTCCAGCCGCCACCCGAATGCGGTTTGAGAAAAGCCGGAAATCCAACGTAGTCGAAAATATTGTCCCAGTCCAGCGGATAAACTAAATTTCGCATCGACTCCGAAGTCGTTCCCTCCGGATGCTGGTTCTGCGGCAGAACGACTGTTTTGGGAACCGCGATGCCCATCTTGTGTGCCACGGCATAGTTGAAATACTTGTCATCGGCACTCCACCAAAATGGATTGTTGATGACGTAGGCCCCTTGCAGGACCGCATGCTTCAAAAACGTCCGGTAGTAGTCGATGTCCTGGGAAATACGGTCGAGAATGACGCTGTATTCGCACGGATCATCCATCTTGGTGCCGCCGAGCATGATGTACTCAGCCGTGATTTTCTGGTTCGCAGCCTCTGCCTTCTCATTGATGCGAGCAATCAATGCATCCGGGAATGTATTCTCCTGTCCACGCAGGATGCCAATTTTCATATTTCCTCCGTCCTTTAACTGCTCTCCAATACGTGTTGAACACAAGTGAAATGAATTTACAATATAAACCTTTTCCCTCAAAAGTAAAGAAAAACGTCTTCTGCCCTTTCGGGATTTACATCCGAGCCGGAGCGCTCACAATATCGCTGCATTCAAATTTATGGTTGCCCCGAAATCGAATTCTGTTAAATTGTGACAGCAAAGACTTAACTCAGATCAGAGCGATACTTGATACTTGATACTTGATGCTGGATGCTGGATCATTACTCAATACGCCTGCCGTTTCACGGCTCATGTTCACGGTGTGAACATCAACCATTCAGAAAAACGCATCAGAATCTTCGCTGGAGAAAAGACGCTTGAGCGACACAACCCAAAAAACCATTCTCTGCTTGCAAGCTATTTTAAGGGCGAGCGGTTCATACAGAAGGCCAAACGTCTGGGTGCGCGCGTGGAGCTACTTACGTTAGAAAATCTGCTCGACGACCCATGGCCGCGCGACTGCATCGACGAGGTGCACGCCATGCCCGAACTTTACAATGTGGCAGATGTCATCAAAGGTGTAAGCTACCTTGCGCGAACACTGACCATCGACATCATCGTTGCGCTCGACGATTTTGATGTGGAGACTGCAGCGCGGCTGCGGGAACATCTGCGCAATCCCGGCATGGGAGACACGACCGCACGCCACTTCCGCGACAAACTAGCCATGCGTGTTCAGGCCAGAAACTGCGGAATTGCGGTGCCTGAGTTTATCCACGTGTTGAATCACAGCCGCTTGAAAGAGTTTACAGAACGAGTCGCACCACCGTGGGTTCTGAAGCCACGCTCACAGGCCTCCACTATCGGCATAAAAAAAATCAGCACGCAGGACGAGCTGTGGCAGGCACTGGACGAACTCGCGGACCAGCAGTCATTCAATCTGCTGGAGCAGTTTGTGGCTGGTGATGTTTATCACCTGGACTCGATCGTTTGCGAACGCCGGATACGTTTCACATCCGTGCAGAAGTACGGCGCTCCGCCAATGAGCGTGGCGCATGAAGGCGGGATTTTCACCACCGCGACCCTGCCCTACAATTCGTCCGAGGCAACAGCGCTCAAGGAGCTCAACCAGCAAGTGATTAAAAGTTTTGGGCTGGTGAAAGGCGTGACGCACACGGAATTTATTAGAGGGGAAAAAGATGGCGTGTTTTACTTTCTGGAAACAGCGGCACGCGTAGGCGGAGCGCACATTGCAGAGTTCATCGAGGCTGCAACCGGCATTAATCTCTGGACGGAATGGGCAAGATTGGAGTTGGCGACACCAGACAAACCGTACGTCTTACCGAAACATCGGCGCGTGCACTCAGGCATGGTGATAACGCTGTCGAAACAGGAACAGCCCGACACTTCGGCCTTCGATGACCCGGAAATCTGGTGGCGCCTCTCTAAGAAAAACCATGTCGGCCTGATCTTCCGGTCAAAGTATCCCAACCGCGTTCAGGAACTCTTGCACAGTTATGTCGAGCGCTTCATGCGGGACTACCACGCTTCCATGCCCGTTCCCGACCGGGCCAGGCATTAGCGACGCTGTTCAGGCAGCATTTCTCGCAGACGGTCGAATCACGCGTTCGCCGGAATCGAGCTGTTCCAAGGTCCACACCTGCCGGACAACTAACGCTTCTGCCTCACGTACAGGATTTTCTTTCCAATCGCGGTACAACTGCAAAAACGTCTTTGCTATGTTGGCCTGATTCCGGTTTTCAACAATGTAGACGCCATTTTTCCCCGAGGCATATTCCTCGTACGCAACGGGATTTGGAACAACAGCAAGCACGCGTGTCCTCAACGTCAACAATTGAAAGAACTTCTCTGGAATGTAACCGTTGCAGGCGCCCCGCTGGATGAACAGCAGCGCATCGGACTGTGCGAGGCAGGACATTGTGCTGCCAAACTTCGATAAAATACGCGTGTAAACGACATTTTCTTCCAGACCAAGCTCGCGCACCAGACGCCTGTCCGGCTCGCCATTCAGGAATCGAATCTCAATTCCGTCGCGCTCAATCGCCTGTAATTCAAGCAAGTTGGCCAGGCCACTCAGGAAGCCTTCCAGGATGCCGTTGGAATACAGTGCGTCTGCGTGCGCTAAAATAAATTTGCCCCGATGCCCCTCTGATGCACGCATAACGACTCCCCGCATCTTTAATTAAGTCTCATATCGTCGAGGTAGTCCCGCGTCAACCCCACAAACTCTCCGGTCGGGTTTTCTGCGAGCAACTTCTCCAAATCCGTCCTGGCCACACTCCGGTTGCCAGCCTTCCACCGACTCAGCCCGAGCATCAAGCAGGTCATTTCCGCCTTGGCTGTATGCATATTAAGCATGCCGGCCTTCTCAAAAGCGGCGACGGCGGCAACGAAATCGCCGAGACTGTAGTAACTTTCACCCAACCAGTACCACCAGCTACCTGCCAACGGATCGCGAGGATTGTCATTGACCAATGTGTGGAACGACGTGGCGGCATTGTCGTAATATCCCGCCTGGAAAAGCACGAGCGCATTCTTGTAATACACAAGCTGTGAGGTTTGGCCCGTCGCCCTATCGCTATTTTGACTGCCTGTCTGAATCTTGTTCATTAACGCTACAGCGTGCCGGTCGAGGGATGCCAGCTTTCCTTGCAGCAGCCGGATGTCCCGGTCGCGTTTCCGGATGGAATCGAGCAACTGGTTCTTCTTGAACGACATCATAGCGTACTCTTCGCTAGTGACCGTGCTGATTTGTGTCGCCGTGTTCATGCTGCTCTGGCCATCCGTGTCCGTCAGGTTGACCTCCTCAACAGGAGCGTCCGCGTAATCATCGAAATCGCCCGCGCCCGGCTTGCCGCCGAAATAATAAATTATGCCCGCCCCGACGTTCAGGAATGCGTCCTTGCCGGGGTTGGCGTTCAGTCCGTCAAAACCATCGTTGGTGGTGTAGCGATAATCACCGGCCACATTCAGGCCGAAATGACGACTCACAAAAAACTCTGCGCCACCACCGACTGCGCCATAGCCATCCCAGGCGCCTCTGCCACCCGGCGTCTGGAAATAGAGCGCGCCGAATCCAACATACAGCAGCGGGTTCAATCTTTTTTCGCTGAACAGGCGATATCCTAGCTTGGCCCCGATATTGGCCATACCCATGCTCAGCGTTCCGGCACCAAACGCAACATTGCTTTGCGAGTAGGCCAGATCACTATCAAAGAACAGATTTGGTTTATAATTATAGCGGAAGTTCAAGGGAGCGACGCCGGTTTCGAACGTACCAGTACGGGTGTCACCGTACAGCTTCTGGCTGTTGACGCCAAAACCGACACCCAGCTTACTCTTGATTCCACCGGCGAACAAACTGCTAAACCCGAATATCGCTGCGCCTAACAGCGCAAACGGAATTCGCATCATGATTGGTCTCCTCAAATTGATCTCAAAATCGATTTCTCACAACTATTGAGGAATCATCGGCAGGTGTGCGGGATACTTAACTCCGCAAAAAAAAGTTTACAAACATTTAATTTGAAAAGACTTCGGGAAAGTGTAGAGCGAAAAATGAATTGGATCAGTTAAACAAAGAACAAGATGATAAATAACCTTATCCGCAAGCTCAAGGCCAACAGTAAACAGCAAAAAGCCAACGGCAGAATAGTTACAAACCTACCACCAAATCTGAAATAGACCACTAAGCACGCTCCACTTCCACCCGTGCATCATTGAAGCAGGCGCCGCCGCCCACTGAACTAACATGATCCGGCACGAGTGCAGTCGAAGTATAGCCGTTCTGTGACGACTTTCGCCAGGCGCCCTTGGGCATCGCTACCACACCCTGACGAATCTTATCGCTTATTCTGACGGTGGCGGCCACGACGCCCAGATCGTTGTAAACCAAAGCCTCACCGCCAGCCTCCAGTCCACGGTGTACGGCGTCAGACGGATGCACCAAGACATACAACGCGGGCAAATTGAATTCTGCCAGAGTGCTGTTTATTGTCTTTTCAGTTGCGGGCGAGATTAATGCAAGCGGGTATGTTTGTTTCTGCGGCGAAAAATGATACGGCCAATCGCCCAGACTCTCGGGCGTCAGGTTTATTTTACCGTCCGGCGTCCAGGGCATCACATTCTTAAACGGAATGGGGTTGCCGCCTTTGAAATCCGGAACGGCGATTTTCTCATTTCTGAGTCGATTAAGGTCAAGCGGCGGCTCGAAGGCGGCCATTGATTTAACAGCGCGCGCCAGATAATCGCCGGTGGTTGCCCTGAAGGCAGGTTCCTGCCAACCCATGGTACGGCCAAGCAGAGCAAACATCTCCTCGTTCGGCTTTGCCTCACCGATAGGAATGATGGCAGGCGACAGATATTGGGTCGCGTAGGTTCCGTACCCGTTTTTTATTTCATGCTGCTCCAGAAAGGTGACGGCAGGCAGGACGATGTCGGCAAATTTCGCAGTATCGGTCATCACCTGCTCCGACACAACCGTGAACAGGTTCTGGCGCTGCAACCCTTCGATGATAGCTTTCTGATTCGGCACAGTAGCAACCGGGTTGCAGTTGTAAATGAACAAACCCCGGATGGGCGGATCGCTTTCTTCAAGGAGGACCCTGCCCAGTCGGGTCATGTTGATAATACGCGTGTTCCAGGAAGGCGCCGCCACCAGAGCGTGCGGGTCGACCCGGTAAGCACTGCTGTTGCTCAGGGTGTAGCCGGAACCCACCAGCCCGAACTTCCCCATCACCGCAGGCAGGGCAAGAATCGCCGCTGCGGCCTGTCCGCCGTTGCGGTTGCGCTCCAGCCCCCAGCCGATGCGGATGACGGCTGGCTTGGTAAGGGCATATCGCTTGGCCAGTTTCTCGATCATCCGCGGGTCGATACGCGCAATTCGGGCCGCTTTTGCCAGCGGAAACTGTTGTGCCGCCTCCAGCAGAACCTCGATGCCTTTGGTGTACCGCTTTATAAACTTCGAGTTCAGGATCTTGCGCTGGTACCAGAAATCTATCATCGAGAGCGCGACCACCAGATCGGTACCGGGATACACGGGCAGGTGCAGGTCAATTTCTTTCCTGGAAAAATTCAGCTTCGGATCCACCACAACGATATAAGCACCCTTGCTTTTCGCTTTTTTCAAGTAGGGCACCAAATGTATGTTTGATGCTTTCGGGTTCGCGCCCCAGATGACGATCAGCTTGGCGTGCTCATAATCTTCGAATGCGGTTCCGGGCATCTTGCCGTACATGCCGAGCGCCGCTTCCGTTGTTGGCGCCGCACAAAGCGTCCGCGCCAGGCGGGAAGCGCCAAGCTTCGCAAAAAACGCCAGGTCAACTGTGTCCTGCGCCAGCAGACCATTCGAACCGCCATACGAGTACGGCAGAATGGCTTCACCGCCCCAGCCTTCTTTGATTTTCCGAAGCTCTCCACAAATAGTCTGAACCGCCTCTTCCCACGTAATTCTCTTGAATTTACCCTCTCCCTTCTCTCCCACTCGTTTCATCGGATAGAGGATTCGTTCTTTGGCATACACCCGTTTTGCAAAACGGGAGACCTTTGTGCAGATGAATCCCTGGGTGGTGGGATTGAGCGAGGAGGCGGCAATCCGCGTTATCTTGTTGTCGGAGATATCAACCGCCAGACTGCAACTATCCGGGCAGTCCAAGGGACAGGCAGTAAAGTGGCGTCTGGTGCTCATGCTGTGGTGTTGTTCCCCTGCAATTTATTGGTTGATCAAACTCGGGCAATTGAATATATTGAGATGCGAAAAAATGTACGAAATCCATCCCAAACATCATAGAAAAATTCACATGTCTGCCGAATAATGGCAACAGGTCAACAACCGCGCCACTTAAGGCCCAAACATTGAGGAAGATGTAATGGCAGTCGCTCCGTACGGTTCCTGGAAATCCCCCATCACCACCGATCTTATTGTATCTGAAACCATGAGACTTAACCAGATCGCGCTGGACGGCCAGGTTGTCTATTGGCTCGAAACGCGGCCATCGGAAAGCGGTCGTAACGTCATCGTGCGCCGCAAGCCAGACGGTGCCACTACAGACGTCACGCCTGAAAATTTCAATGCCCGTACCCGCGTGCACGAATACGGCGGCGGAGCCTTTGCCGTCAAAAATGACATTGTCTATTTTTGTAATGACGGGGACCAGCGGATCTATTCTCAGAGCGTGCAATCGAGCCCCAAGGCGCTCACGGCCGAAGGGGAATACCGCTTTGCCGATCTTGCGGTAGACGACCGCCGCAACCAGCTTATCTGCGTGCGCGAGGGCCACACTGTCTCTGGCGCAGAAGCAGAAAACTGCCTTGTTGTAGTCGACCTGAAGGACGGTAAGCAGACGGTACTGGCAAGCGGAAACGACTTCTATTCCTCGCCGGCCTTCAGTCCGGACGGCAGCCGCCTGGCCTGGCTCACGTGGAATCATCCCAACATGCCGTGGGACGGCGCCGAATTGTGGCTGGCCGAACTCGATGACGGCGTGAAGATTCGAAGTCAGGAAAAGGTCGCCGGCGGCACTGACGAAAGCATTTTCCAACCGCAATGGTCGCCGGACGGATATCTTTATTTTGTTTCAGATCGAACGGGCTGGTGGAATCTTTATAAACGCGCTGGCAGCCGAATCGAGTCCGTGTTGCAGAGAGAGGCCGAATTTGGCGTGCCGCAGTGGGTGTTTGGTATGTCCACATACGCCTTCGCGTCGGACACGTTGGTTTGCACTTTTTTCGAAGATGGCATCTCGAAACTTGCCGCGATAAATACACAAACGGGTGAAGTAGAAAACGTCGAACTGCCGTTCACTAAAATCGATCAGGTACGCGCGGTCGATAACCGGGCCGTACTCATCGCCGGCTCGCCGGTTTCGGCGGACGCCATCGTCGCCCTCGATTTGAACACCGGGCAATTTGAGGTGCTGTGCAGGTCTGCAGACGTTGCCATCGATTCAACGTTTTTCTCCCGTCCCGAAACCATCGACTTTCCAACCGAAGGCGGTTTGACAGCGCACGCTTATTATTACCCGCCGCAAAACCGCGACTTCACAGGACCCGAAGACGACCGTCCGCCGCTGATCGTGAAGAGTCACGGCGGACCCACGGCTGCAACCTCCACTACGCTGGAGCTGAAAGTTCAATTCTGGACCAGTCGCGGCTTCGCGGTGCTGGACGTCAACTACGGCGGCAGCACCGGCTATGGCCGCGCCTACCGCTCGCGCCTGGACCGTAAATGGGGCATTGTCGATGTCGCGGATTGCGTGAATGCGGCAAAATACATCGTTGAGAAGGGCTTGGTCGATAACGAGCACGTGGCCATCGCGGGCGGCAGCGCCGGTGGCTACACCACTCTGAGCGCCCTGACTTTTTACGATTTTTTCAAGGCCGGCGCCAGTTACTACGGCATCTGTGACCTGGAAGCCCTGACCAAAGACACACACAAATTCGAATCGCGCTATCTTGACCGGCTCGTCGGCCCCTACCCGGAACGACGAGACATCTACCTCGAACGATCCCCGATCCACCACACGGACAAGCTCTCGTGTCCGGTCATTCTGATGCAGGGTCTGGAAGACAAAATCGTCTTGCCAAATCAAGCAGAAATGATGCGAGACGCGCTGCGGGAGAAAGGCCTGCCGGTGGCTCATGTTCCGTTTCAAGGCGAACAACACGGATTTCGCAAAGCGGAAAGTATCAAGCGCGCGCTGGAAGCAGAGTTGTATTTTTACTCAAAAATATTCGGATTTGAGCCGGCGGACAACTTGCCCCCGGTGACGATAGAAAATTTGTGAGCCCGAGAACCCGACACGCCGGGGTCTCGGAAACCCCGGCGTGTAACCAGAGAGGAGGACACCTTTGAACACGAATAAGCAAATCAACATCGCAATTATCGGAGCTGGACGCATCGGCAAGCTGCACGCGGAAAACCTGGCGCACCGCATCAAAAACGCACGGCCAGCAGCTATCACGGACGTGATCGTGGATGCGGCCAGGCAAACCGCAAACGAACTGCAAATCCCAATTGTCGAAACGGATTACAAGCGCGTTCTGGCTGACAAAACCATCGATGCCGTCCTGATCTGCTCATCCACAAATACGCACGCGCAGATCATTCAGGAGGCGGCGGAGGCGGGCAAGCACGTTTTCTGCGAGAAGCCCGTCGATCTGAATTTGCAAAGAATTCAAGCAGTGCTGGAATGCGTTGAAAAATCGGGCGTCAAATTTCAGGTGGGTTTCAACCGGCGGTTTGATGTTAATTTCAGCCGGTTGAAAGAGAAACTTTCTGCGGGCGAAATCGGCACTCCTCACATCCTCCGCATTACGAGTCGGGATCCGGCGCCGCCACCCCTGGATTATGTCAAAATATCAGGCGGCATTTTTCTCGACATGACCATCCACGATTT
>SMXE01000214.1 GCA_004357015.1 Caldithrix sp. | reverse complement strand
TTAACAACGACTGTTTTTTATATGACGCTAGCCCTCTATTGAACTGAGTAGAAGGCATAGTCGGATAAGGGCGGGATTTTCCCCCGCCAATCCCGACCAACACCGTCGGGACAGGTCCGCACTGGGCGTTTCATCGCAGGATGAACCAACATCCAATGCGATACGCTCCAGGGGATTGGAGCCCGCTTGCTCGACCCACCAAGTAATCCCCTTCGCATGAGTGAATCGGGGATTGCATCCCTCAAGAACGGGCCAGATGTTCCCACGAGCCGGAACCTTATGAAGAAGCTAAGATATGGGCAGATACAAAGTCGTCGATGACAGCGGCATCTATTTCACAAGGCATACTATTGGGGCGGGCAGGTCGGAGACAATTTCCACGAGCAGTGAAAGACTATACCACGCAATCGCCTACTTTTCATATACCAACTGTTACCGGCAAGCATAACTGAACGATTGGCTTTTGGCAATTAGCTTTTGGCTGCAAAAATTCAATCAGTTGAAATGGTTTCTTGTTTATCACCTGTGTGCGTGCCTGACAGGTGAAATGATATTCGCGCCGTAAGTTCTCAAAAATTAAGGGCCAAAGGCTAACGGCCAAATGCGTATTTTATGTGTGGGTAATTTTTTGGCCAAGCCATATTATTATCCTAGCCTTCAGCCGATATTGAAGATAGCAATTCTGTGAATTTATGTTTTGGATTTGGAGGTTGTTTGCCGTTTATTATTCATGATTTGAAACACTTGAAGTTATGTTAGGTCGAGCGACAATCTTACTGATGATAAGCCAGGGCGCGTTCCTGGTCTCCGGCTATGCCGTCAACGTTGGTTTGGCGCGGCTGCTGGGGCCGGCGGACTTCGGCACGTTTGGCGTGGTGATGTCCCTGCTGCTGGTGGTACAGCTTTTCGTCATTACCGGCATCCCCATCGCGTTGCAAAAGTATGTGGCCGAGAATGTCGACGCCAGCCGTTTGCTGCTGCGCAAGACGCTGCCGTGGCATCTGATTTATTCGTTCGCTGTCTTCGGACTTTGCTACGCCGCCGCGCCGCTGGTGGCGAAGTTGCTGAAGGATCAATCGTTGGCCTTTTATTTGCAGATCGCTTCGTTTGACATCATTTTTTACGGTCTTTACAAATACTACCTGAGCATGCAGAACGGCCTGCACCAGTTTGGCCGGCAGACCATGACCGGCATCGCATACGCGGCAGCCAAACCCCTTGCAATTTTTGTGCTGATTTATCTGGGCTATGGCATTACGGGCGCGGTGGTCGGCAACATGATTGGGTCAATAGGCGGCTTGCTGGCGGGTGTGCTGATCATTCGCTTTCCGGAGATCAAAAGCAAACTGGGGGACATTCCATTTTTCCGGTTTGCCTTTACAAACGTGTTTTATTTTGTGGGACTGCAGTTGCTGTTTTCCATCGACATCTGGTTTGTGAAGTACTATCAAAGCGACGCCGTGGTTGGGCAGTACATCTCGGCATCGAGCATGGCGAAGATTCCATACTTTCTCTCGCTGGCGGTTTCATCTGCCTTGCTGCCGACCATCTCGCGGGCATCGAAAGAGAATGACGAAAAGCGCGTGCAAGACATCGTGCGCATCGCCATGCGCTACTGGCTCATGCTGCTGGCGGCCTTGATTGTGGTGGTAAGCTCAACCTCCACATCGATTGTGGTGCTGTTTTTCGGTGCGGCCTATGCCCAGGCCGGCGCCATTCTCGCAGTGCTGTTTGCTGCCATCGCATTTTTGACTTTTGCTGCTGTCATGAACACAATTCTGATTTCGCGCGGGCAATTGCCTGCCTGTCTGAAAGTCGTGGGTTCTTTGATCATTTTGGATGTATTGGCGAACGCCTGGCTGGTGCCGCGCTTCGGCAGCATCGGGGCTGCGTACGCCACGTTGGCAGCGTCCTGCATGGCCATCGTCTTGAGCAGCTACTTTTTGTTGCGGGAAATGCGCGTGATCATGCCGGTTGTCTCAGCCGTGCGGACGGTCGTGGCCGGTGCGGCGGTTCTGGCGGCCGCATTCTACTTTCCGGTTTTTGACAGCTATTTGATTTTGAAATGCGGCGCCTTGTTGCTCGGGTTTGTGGCGATACTGTTTTTGTTAAAGGAGTTAAATGTCGCCGATATCAAACGGCTGCGCGCGGTGGTTGTGCAGACAAATGATTAACTGGTTGCTGCACGGAAACGCCGACTTTCTTCGTGAAAGGTTAGTGTTTGATTGATCAGGAGAGACACGAACCTTCTTTGTGAAGGTCAGTGTCTGGAATTTTAGAAAGGGAAAATCTTAACGTCATGAAAATCGCAATTATCGGTATCCGGGGCATCCCGGCTAACTACGGCGGCTTCGAAACCTTCGCGGAACAGCTTGCTCCCCGTCTGGTTGAAAAAGGCCACGAGGTCACAGTTTACGGCCGTTCCAACAACGTCGAGTACGACGGTGAGTACTACAAAGGTGTGCGGCTTGTCATCCTGCCGACTATTTCGCACAAGTATCTCGATACTGTGGTGCACACGTTTCTCAGCACGCTGCATTCGTTGAAAGAAGGCTATGACGTCGTGCTGGTCTGCAACAGCGCAAACGCTTACTGCGCCTTCATTCCGCGTCTGGCGGGGACGCCTGTCGCCATCAACGTCGATGGCTTGGAGTGGCAGCGCTGCAAGTGGAACAAGCTGGGGCGGTGGTTTTACCAGATGTCCGAGTGGCTTTCCACCTTCATGGCCAACGAAATAGTGACGGATGCGCGCGAAATCGAAAAATACTATTTGAAAAAGTTCAAGAAAGAGTCTACATTCATCCCGTATGGTGCAGCCACCGGCATGGTTGAAACCCGTGAAGTCCTGGATAAGTTCGGCTTGCAGCCCGGCGAATATGTTCTTTATGTCAGTCGCCTGGAACCGGAAAACAACGCGCATCTCGTGGTGAAGGCTTTCGAGAACGTCAAGTCTGACAAGAAGTGCGTGATTGTCGGCGACGCGCCATACAATGGTGAGTACATTCTGGAATTGAAGCAGACGCAAGATCCGCGTATCATTTTCACGGGTTACGTTTTCGGGCAGGGTTACCACGAGTTGCAGTCCAACGCGTATTTTTACGTGCAAGCCACGGAAGTTGGTGGCACACACCCGGCGCTGCTGGAAGGCATGGGACACGGTAACTGTGTGCTCGCCAACGACGTGCCCGAGCACCGCGAAGTTCTGGCCGACGCCGGTGTTTACTTCAATACGCGCGACAACGGTGAACTTTCCGAAAAAATGCAGTACCTGCTCGACAATCCCGAGGAGGTTGCGGCGCTGGGCAAAAAGGCGGTGGAGCGGATCAAGGCGAATTATTCATGGGAAAAAGTGGCTGACAATTATGAAGCGCTGTTCAACCGCCTCGCCGGCAAGGAATAGTATTTCACACAAGGAGAGGGCGGTGAGATGCCCGGTTTGTGGCTGAGTTGGCGATGAATCCGGCTACTTTGTTCTTCTAATAACCAATAACTCAATATCCAAGAACGCTTGGTTTGTTCTTCTTCAGGGGGGAGAAAAAAGCTAAATGCTTGCAAAACTGATTTTAGAAGATGGTTCCGTCTACGAGGGCGAGTCATTCGGAAGCACCACTTCTGCTGCCGGCGAAGTGGTTTTTAATACCGGCATGGTGGGGTACCCCGAGTGCTTTACCGATCCGTCCTACGAAGGCCAGATACTCAATCTGACCTACCCGCTCATCGGCAATTACGGCGTCCCGCAAAGTGCGTCTAAAAACCTCATGGACAGCCCGTTTGAATCGGGGGACATTCGCATCTCCGGATTGATCGTTGCTGAATTTTCGCGCGACTACAGCCACTGGGACGGTCGCATCAGCCTTTCCGATTGGCTGAAAGAAAACAACGTCCCGGCAATAAGCGGCATCGATACGCGACGTTTGACGCAGAAGCTGCGCGAGCAGGGCGCGATGCCGGGAAAGATTGTTCACGGCGACGATAAAGAGATCGATTTTGTAGATCCGAATCAGGAAAATTTGGTGGCACGGGTTTCACCACGTGAGCCCGAGCAGTTTGGCAACGGCAGCAAGCGCGTGCTCCTGCTCAACTGCGGCTGCAAGTTCAACATTATCCGGTCGCTGCTGCACAGGGATGTCACGGTTCGCTCCGTGCCTTGGGACTGGGACATTTCGAACGAAACGTTTGACGGCGTGCTGATTTCCAACGGCCCCGGCGACCCGAAGATGTGCACCGCAACCATCGAGACCGTACGCAAGCTGCTCGCCGATGACGCGCCGACCTTTGGCATCTGCCTCGGGAATCAACTGCTTGCCTTGGCAGCCGGCGCGGACACCTACAAACTCAGGTACGGCCACCGCGGCCAGAACCAGCCATGCATTTTGGTGGGCACCAAACGCTGCTACATCACCTCGCAAAATCACGGATTTGCCGTCGATGAAAATTCTCTGCCCGACGACTGGGAGCCGTGGTTCTTTAACGCCAACGACGGCAGCAACGAAGGTGTGCGGCATCGCAGCAAACCGTTCCGCGGCGTGCAGTTTCACCCGGAGGCGTCTCCCGGTCCCTTGGATACGGGGTATCTTTTTGATGAATTTGTGAGCCTTCTATAAAATGCAAAATACACCTGAGAAAGTTCTGGTCCTGGGCAGTTCTGCGCTCAAAATTGGTGAGGCCGGGGAGTTCGATTACTCCGGCAGCCAGGCCATCAAGGCGCTCAAGGGAGCAAACGTGCAATCCATTCTTGTCAATCCGAACATCGCCACCATTCAAACCTCTGAGCATCTGGCGGACAAAGTCTACTTCCTGCCGGTGACCGCGGAGTTCGTGGAAAAAATCATCGCGAAGGAGCGGCCGGACGGCATTTTTCTGGCCTTCGGTGGGCAGACGGCGCTCAACTGCGGCTTGGCGCTGGCGGAGAGCGGTGTGTTCGATAAGTACGGCGTCCGCGTGCTCGGTAGTCCGCTGGCAGCGATCAGAGACGCGGAAGACCGCGGCAGGTTTGTGGAACGGCTGAATGAAATCGATGTCAAGACACCGCGTAGTGCGGCGGTGCACTCCGTAGAGGAAGCGCTGCAAATGGCCGAGAAAATCGGTTATCCCATCATGGTGCGCATCGCTTTTGCGCTTGGCGGTCTTGGGTCCGGACTCTGCGTTTCGGCCGATGAATTGCAGGCGCGCGCCGAGAATGCCCTGTCTCACACCAACCAAATTTTGGTGGAAGAATACCTCAAAGGGTGGAAGGAAATCGAATACGAAGTCGTGCGCGACCGCCACGATAACTGCATCACGATCTGCAATATGGAAAACTTCGATCCGCTCGGTATTCACACCGGGGAAAGCATCGTGGTGGCGCCGAGCCAGACACTTAACAATCACGAGTACCACATGCTGCGCGAGCTGGCCATCAAAGTCGTGCGGCATATCGGTATCATAGGGGAGTGCAACATTCAGTACGCCCTCGATCCGAAGACCGGGGATTACCGCGTTATCGAGGTGAATCCGCGCTTGTCCCGCAGTTCTGCCCTCGCTTCGAAAGCCACCGGCTACCCGCTGGCGTTTGTGGCAGCCAAGCTGGCACTGGGCTACGGCCTGACGGACTTGAAGAATTCCATCACGCAGTCCACCATGGCGTGTTTCGAGCCGGCGCTGGATTACATCGTGGTCAAGATTCCACGCTGGGACTTGAAAAAATTCCGCCGGGTTTCTACGCGAATTGGATCGGGCATGAAATCCGTGGGCGAGGTGATGGCCATCGGCCGTTCGTTTGAAGAAGCCCTGCAAAAGGCGTTGCGTATGCTCGATATCGGCGTGTGCGGCTTGACAGGCAATACGCAGTTGCAGTTCAATGACCTGAAAAACGAATTGCAAAATCCGACGGACGAGCGTGTGTTTGCCATTGCGCAGGCCTTTAAAGCTGGGATTGGCCTCGACGAAATTCATGAGCTGACAAAAATCGACGGATGGTTTCTCTACAAACTCAAGAACATCCTGAGAATTGAGGCGCTGCTGAAGCGCTACGCCGACGGCATCTGCCCGAAACCACCGATCCTGGAAGCCAAGAAGGCAGGCTTTTCCGACCATCAGATCGCGCAGGCGCTCAATTCTGACGAGGACAGCGTCCGCGACCTGCGGCAGAATTACGGCATTCATCCCTGCGTCAAACAGATAGACACGCTGGCGGCGGAATTTCCGGCGCGTACAAATTACCTTTACCTTACCTACAATGGCGACAGCGATGACATTGATTTTCGAAATGAAAACTCGGTGATCGTGCTCGGTTCCGGCGTTTACCGCATCGGCAGTTCGGTGGAGTTTGATTGGTGCTGCGTCAACGCCGCTATGACGCTGCGTGAGCTGGGCTACCAAACCGTTCTGATAAATTACAATCCGGAGACCGTAAGCACCGACTACGACGAATGCGACCGGCTCTACTTCGACGAGCTGAGCTTCGAGACCATCTACGAAATTTACCGTAAAGAACGACCGCTCGGCATGGTCGTTGCCATGGGCGGCCAGATCGCAAACAACCTGGCGATGCGTTTCAGCAAAGCGCGGCTCAACGTGCTGGGCACGTCAGCTCAGGACATTGATAAGGCCGAAAACAGACACAAATTCTCTACCATGCTGGACGAGTTGGGCATCGACCAACCCGAGTGGGAAGAGTTGCTCTCGCTGGCAGATGCCCTCAAGTTTGCGCAGAAGGTCGACTACCCGGTCCTGGTACGGCCAAGTTACGTCTTGAGCGGCGCGGCCATGGGTGTGGCTTCTACGGATGAGGAGCTGACCCGGTTCCTCGAACGAGCGGTGAAAATCTCCAGTGACCACCCGGTGGTGATGAGCAAGTTTCTGGAGAACGCCAAGGAGATCGAATTTGACGCAGTGGCGCGCGACGGCGAACTGGTAATTTATGCTATCTCCGAACATGTTGAAAATGCCGGGGTGCATTCCGGCGATGCCACGTTGGTGTTCCCGCCGCAACGCACCTACATTGAGACGCTGCGGCAGGTGAAGGCCATCGCGCGCAAAATCGCGCGTGCGCTCTGCATCACGGGGCCGTTTAACATTCAGTTCATCGCCAAAAACAACGACGTGAAAGTCATCGAGTGTAACCTGCGGGCGTCGCGCAGTTTTCCGTTCGTATCCAAGGTGTCGAACCACAATTTCATCGATTTTGCGACCCGCGCCATCATGGGCAAACCGGTGAAGGACATTCGGAGATCGTTCATGGAACTCGATTACGTTGGGGTGAAAGCGCCGCAATTTTCGTTTACGCGCCTCTCCGGCGCCGACCCGACCTTAGGGGTGGAGATGGCCTCCACAGGAGAGGTTGGCTGTCTCGGCGTTGATTTTGAAGAGGCCTTTCTGAAGGCGTTGTTGTCGGTGGGGTTCCGGCTGCCCATCAAAACCATTTTGATGTCCACGGGTCCTTTGGAAAACAAGGCGGAGTTCGTGGAAAGCGCGCGCGTACTGAGCAGCCTCGGCGTGAAGATTTACTGCACCAGGGGCACGGCCAGATTCATGAAGCAGTACGGCGTGGCCGCTGAGGTGCTGAATTGGCCGTTGGAAAAGAAACGCCCGAACGTGCTCGAATATATCAGCAGCGGCAAGATTGATCTGGTTATCAACATCCCGAAAAACTTCCAGGAAGAAGAGCTCACCAACGATTACATTATCCGCAGGAAAGCGGTTGACTTCGGCGTACCCCTCATAACGAATCTACAGCTTGCCAAGCGGTTTGTGGAGTCTTTGGACCAGCTTAAGGTTTCAGATCTCAAAATCATGAGTTGGGATGAGTACACAGCGAACTAAGTCCAAATTGATTAATGTCTGAACGCGAAAATGAATGCGCCCATTGGCTTGGATTTTGCAACCCTTGTATGCTTGTTGCTAAGCAGGCAGGATTCTGGATCATTTGATAACATATTGTTTGCGAATTGTTTATGATCGAAACACTGGCTCCGGGCGTCAGGAAATACGCCCAAAAATTCGATACTCTGAAAGAAGTTAATCCCCGTGTTGCGCTCACCACATTTTTTGTGTTGGGACTGGCGCTGCGGTTGTTTTTCCTGAAATACCGTTTCGCGGTTTCATTCGATGAAGTCAACTACCTGAAGCTCGGCGTGAGCGGTCACCTGCACGGCCTTTCGGATGTGCTGCACACGTACTGGTCGCCTTTACTGCCGGCGTTCATTTCGTTTATGTGCAATTTTTTTGAAGATTATGAATTGGCCGCCCGACTGGTTTCTGTGCTGGCAGGAGCGCTTTTGCCGGTTCCCGTTTTTTTTCTCACAGCGAAAATATATGACCGAAGAGCAGCCGTGCTCGCAGCCGGTTTTGTGGCGCTTTTTCCGCCGCTGGCGTTTCAAAGTACGTTGGTTTTGACCGAACCGCTGGTCATGTGCTTCGGCACGCTGGCCGTGTTGTTCGGTTTGCTGATGCTGCAGCAGTACGCCATTGGGTATGCATTGCTCGCTGGATTTGCTGCCGGCCTGGCTTATCTTGGCCATCCCATGGCTTTTGGCTTTTTGGTCGTGCTCACAGTGTGGTTGCTGCTCGGCAGTTTTTCGAAACTGTTTCTGATCAACAAATTGCGCCTGGTTTACTTGCTGGCTGCGCTGGCGATTGGATTTATGGTGGTGGCGTCGCCGTACTTGTTTTATTTGAAGCAGGCCACCGGCTCATGGACCATCAGCGCAAAAGGTTCGGCCAACCAACAAATGGAAACGCCGCTCAAGGGAGAAGGCAGCTCGTTTCGTTCTCTGGACAGCACGAACGAGACCGTGCCCATCGACAGGGTTTTTCATCAGGGGACATTTCTGAATGCCGCTGAAGGCGGCGCAAAGCCCGTGCGCCAGGTGCGGCTCAAACCCTTTCTAACCAAGTACGTGAAGAACTTCGCCAACATGTTGCAGCACGCCATCCCGACTGTGCTCACCCTTCTGCCGGCCCTGTTGCTGGGCATTGGTTTGCTGGCCGGTGGATGGCAGGTGCAGCGCGGCAAGCAGATCTTGTTTCTGTCAAGCTTCCTGGTGTTTTATTGGCTGATTCTGATTCCGGCGTTTCACATCAATCTGCGTTATCTCACTCCGATGCTGCCGCTTAGTGCAGTGTTTGTGGGTGCAGGCGCGGTTTATGTTTACGACCAGCTTAGAAACTACATGCCGCTGACGAAGTTCGCCGCGCGGCGTAAAATGAAGGCGAGTTCCCTTGCGGCGGCGTTGTGCGTGTTTGTATTTTTGGCGCTGCTGGTGCTGCCAGAGTTTGGCCGGGTCATCTCGCGGAAGAAGGTCACGACTGAATACGTCGCTGACCCGGTAGAGCAGAAGGTCGCCGGGCTGTGGCTGCTTGAAAATACATCGGTTAAGCCAATTATCATGAGCCGCAATCACGCAGTTGATTTTTATGCAGGTAATTACAATATTACGCAATCGGTGACTATTCCCACCAACAGCTACGAGCGCGTTCTGGCCTACGCCAGGCACCGGAACGTAACGCATATCGAGCTCAATGAAAGATATCTGAAAGACTACCCGGCGCTGGGATTTCTGTTGGAAGGAAACGGTTCGAACGATGATCTGCAACAGATTTACAGATTCGTCGACGAAGCGGGTTTTGTCACTGTGATTTACAAACTGTTATAACTATACAGGATTCAAAAGTGTCACTTCGCAAACTTGAAAAATTTTTCCTGGGTGCAACCCTTTTTTGCATTCCGTTCGGGACCGGCGCAGTGTTCAACGCGGTGATGAGCGCAGATCTGGTCATGGTCACCGACGTGTTCTTGTTCTGCCTTTATGCTATGTGGATTTATCGCACCAACGTGCTTACAACCATCACTCTGCGCTTTGGCAAAATCGCTTTTTATGCTATCCTGATGCTGGTTTGGAGCGTCCTGTCCATGACCTCGGCTATTGCTCTCACCGCAACCGGGATCGGTATTTTCTTTGGGATCAAGGCGTTCTTGCTCTATTTCTATCTGGTAAACAACATCAAGACAAAAGCAGACTTGATTTTTGTGGCCAACATGCTGGTGTTTGCCATGCTGTTCCAGGGATTGCTTGGGACGTTGCAAGGCGTGCTCGGCCGAACGCTGGGTCTCGGGTTTCTTGGCGAAAGACAGATGTTGCTGCATAAAGTGGAATCTCGTGTCCGGGGCACTCTGGCTTACCCGAACCGATATGGTTTGGTGCTGGTTTTGATTTTGCCTTTGGCGATCAGCCTGGCGGTCTTCGCGAAGCGTTCGCTCTACAAATGGGTTCTTGCTGCCGCCTCGGGCCTGGCAATGCTCGGACTGTTTTTCTCGCTTTCCAGATCGTCGTGGGCCGGGTTTCTTTTGTCCATGATGGTTTTCACAATTCTTCTATTTAGACGCGGTCTGATGAAACCGAAGTTTTTTGCTGCGATGGCAATGGTGCTGGTGGCAGCGGCGGCCATAGCAATCATAAACTGGGATACCATAGAGGCGCGATTCGAAACCGGATCCGATGGCCGTTTTCGAACGCGTATGATACAGATTGCCTACCCGATCATTATGGCAAATCCAATTTTTGGGGTGGGATTGAACAACTACCAATGGCATTCATTCGATGACTTCAATTTCTGGCATCCGGTGCATAATGAATTTCTCAGGTTTGCCGCTGAGATCGGCATTCCGGGTGCGTTGATGTTTGTGGCCCTGTTGTTCGTGTTTTTGCGGGAAGCATATCGCAACATCATGATAAAGGATCCACTCATCAACGCCGTGGCAATCGGGACGTTTTGCGGCGTCATCGCGTTTATCGTTTGCATCAACATCGGGCCTGAATACCAGCACTATCGAATCAAACTGGTCTTCTGGACGCTGGCAGGATTGACTTTCGCTTTGCGACAGGTTAAGATAAGCGAGTTACGCGCGAAGAAGAAAAAGCAGCAAATGCAGGAACAGATGAATAAAATGAAAATGTCTGTTGACAAGATACCGGTATCCGAATCGACCATGTTGCCAATGCCGGGGGCGCGCCGTATATGAAAATTTTGATGGTGGACAAATTCTATTTTGTCAAGGGGGGCGCAGAACGCTACATGTTCGAGCTGTCGAAAGTGCTGGAAGCCAACGGCCACGAAGTCATCCCTTTTGCCATGCGCCACCCCGACAGTTTCGAAACACCACACGAGGCATTCTTTGCGCGCAACATTGAATACAACCACGGCTCGGTCCTGGCGAAGGTGGCGACTGCCGTCCGCGCCGCCGGAAAAATGATCTATTCATTCGACGCCCGCAAGCAAATGGAAAAGCTCATCGAAGCCACGAAGCCGGATATCGCTCACTTGCACATGATCGACCACCAGCTTTCACCGTCGATTCTTCATGCACTGAAGAAGTACAACGTCCCGGTGATTCAGACGGTGCACCAATATAAATTGGTCTGCCCAAATTACCGACTGTACAACCCGAGGACGGGCAAAATCTGCGAGAAATGTCTGGATGGGAATTTACTGCATCCGATCAAAGAGAAATGTCACAAGGATTCTCTGGTGGCCAGCCTGATGGTCGCCGTTGAAAGCAGCCTGCACCGCGCGACTCGTATTTATGAAAAACATATCGATCTTTTTCACGTGCCGAGCCATTTTATGGGCAGGAAGTTCAAAGAGGCAGGGGTTGGAGATGGCAAAGTGCGGCACATGTTTTATACCATCAACATGCAGGATTTTACGCCGCATTTTTCTGCCGGCGACTATCTGCTTTATTTTGGCAGACTTGCAGATGAAAAAGGCATCCTGACCTTGCTGGCTGCCTCAAGGAAATATCCGGACGCACCTTTGTTAATCGTCGGTGATGGCCCGCAACGGTCGGAGTTAGAAGCGTTCGTGGTGGAGCATTCCCTTGAAAACGTCAAATTTCTCGGCCTCAAATCCGGTGACGAACTTGAGTCGGTGGTGAAGAATGCCCGCGTCATCATTGTGCCTTCGGAATGGTACGACAATTCGCCGCTGGTGATTTACGAGTCGTTCGCGTATGGCAAGCCGGTGATTTGTTCCCTCATGGGCGGCATGCCGGAATTGGTTGACCACGAAGAAAACGGTCTGCACTTCGAAGCCGGCGACGTCGATGGCCTGGCGGCACAGATGGCCAGACTCTGGGAAAATCCGGATCTGGCTGTGACCTTCGGCAAGAACGCCAGAGCCAAAGCAGAGCGCGAGTTTGACCCGGACGTTCATTACGAGCAGATGTACGGATGGTATCAGGAGCTGACGAGTGCGTCTCCTGTGCTGATTCCGAATTAGGAGGGGAGATGAATATACTGGGTATCTCATGCTATTATCATGATAGCGCCGCGTGTCTGGTTCAGGATGGCAAAATCATTGCCGCCGCTCAGGAAGAGCGTTTCACGCGCGTAAAACACGACCAGGATTTTCCGGTAAATGCGATCAGGTTTTGCCTGAAGCACGCCAACCTTGATGTCAAAGATCTGGACTACATCGCCTTTTACGACAAGCCGTTCTTGAAATTCGAGAGAATCCTCGAAACCTACCTCGCATACGCACCCGTCGGCATCCAGTCGTTTCTGATGGCCATCCAACTCTGGATCCGAAAAAAACTCTGGATCCCGGACCTCATTCGGAAAGACCTCGATTACGAAGGCGAGATCATCTATCCGGAACACCACGAATCCCATGCCGCGTCGGCGTTTTTTCCGTCGCCATTTCAGGAAGCCGCGTTCATGACGATGGATGGTGTCGGCGAATGGACTACCACGTCCTATGGCGTAGGGCGGGGCAACAACGTGACCATTCATGCTGAGCTCAAATTTCCACATTCTCTCGGCTTGCTTTACTCGGCCTTTACTTACTACACCGGCTTCAAAGTCAATTCCGGAGAATACAAAGTTATGGGATTGGCCCCGTATGGTGAACCGAAATATGTGCAAACGATCCTCGACAATCTAATGGACTTGAAAGAAGATGGCTCGTTCAAGCTCAACATGGACTACTTCAACTACTGCACCGGTCTTACCATGACCAACGGCAAGTTCGACCGTCTCTTCGGCGGCCCGCCGCGTGAAAAGGAAGGGAAGCTGACACAGCGCGAGATGGATCTGGCGCGTTCGGTTCAGGAAGTAACTGAAGAAGTGATGTTGCGATCAGCCCGGCATATTCACAAAGAGACTGGCCAAAAGTACCTTTGTTTGGCAGGTGGCGTGGCGCTCAATTGTGTCGGCAACGGACGAATCTTGCGGGAAGGGCCATTCGAGGATATCTGGATTCAACCGGCAGCCGGAGACGCCGGTGGCGCCCTCGGGGCTGCATTGTTCGTCTGGCACGAGTACCTGGATAACAAACGGGAACTTCAGCCGGGTGCCGACCTCCAGGATGGTTCGTATCTTGGACCGGAATTCGGCGACGATCAGATTCGCGCTTTTCTGAAT
>SMXE01000213.1 GCA_004357015.1 Caldithrix sp. | reverse complement strand
GTGTGCAGAAGCACGTGAGTTGCCGGGCACGTGCCTGGTGATAGAGGATTGTACGGCGAAGGACACGGCCTGAAGGCGCGTGCCACACGGGTTTTATTCCCTTGGCGACCTGTCAGGGGCACCCGCGCGCTGACTTTAAGAATAGTTGAAGACAGCGGGCAAAAGTGTGGTCTATATTATTTGATTTGACAAAATTTCCACGATTGACAGGAAAATCATAACCTAATAGAGAAAAGGGCGTCGAAGTGAAACGAAAAGTTCGAGAACTGGATGATCTTTCTTGGTGTTCGACTGGAGATCTCCTTGCAAAAATCTTCACCTCTGCTCGTGGGAGATTTGTCCTCCCCCCTCTGCCTCGCCGCCAGGTATCAAGCTGCTGGTTGGTATGTTTGAATTTCTCTGTCGAGACGCTCCGTTAATTGGTCTTCCGCAACATCTAAATCATAATCCATTTGTAGCGCTAACCAAAATTGAGGCGACATATCGAAATATTTTGCTAATCGTAAAGCCGTATCTGCTGTTATTCGACGCTTACCGTGTACGATTTCATTTATTCTTCGGGCAGGAACTCTTATGTCGAGAGCCAATCGATTTTGACTAAGATTCATGGGTCTTAGAAACTCTTCTAGCAAAATCTCTCCAGGATGCAGAGGTGCCATTTTCTCGGAAGTCATGATCATCTCCTAATGATAATCAACTATTTCTACGTTATGGGCATCGTTCTCATGCCACTCAAAACAAATTCTCCATTGGTCATTTATTCGGATACTACGTTGACCTTTTCGACGACCTTTTAGAGCTTCTAATCGATTTCCAGGTGGAACTCGTAAATCGTTCAGAGTATTAGCTCGATTCAATATTCTTAGTTTCCTCAACGCTACTCGTTGAATGTCGTTTGGAAACTTTTTTGAAATCACTCGATTGAATATTTTTTCTGTTTCTTTGCACTTGAACGACCTTATCATGCATAGAATATATAACGCCAAGCGTTAAATGTCAAAAGGAAAATATCCCGATGCTTTTTTTGCAAGCAAGCGCAGGCCAGAGCGTAGCGAAATAACAATAAAAAAGCGCATGCTGAATCTGCTTCATCATGCGCTTTGCAACATCACATCCTTTGGCGTGTGCGCTTAGGTGGCCTTCTTCTCTTTCATCAGGTCCGACCTTTTGAGATGCAGTTTGTCAAAACTCTGCGCGGAGATGACGTAGTACCACTTGGCAAAACGGGCGTTCAACTCGTTTGAGCGGTCCTCGCCTCTCTTGATTTTAGCCAGCCACTGGTCATGTTTTTCTTGAATTTCCTTATTTTCTTTGTCCCGGTCCGTCAGCAAGCTGTCGGCTTTGGATATGAAATCGAAGTTTGATGGTTTCGGCGGCTCCTCAAACTGGCTGCCCTCGAAGCTGGTGGTGATAAACAGGTAGCGGTTTTCGCCGGCGCCGCCTTCTGTGCTATCTGTTTCCGTTCCAGCCGTCACGGCCAGGCCGGAGCCGTACACAACTTCACCAAACCGGAGTGTATAAATCACGCCCTGTTTCGTGCGTCCCTGGATTTCGCCCTCGTTTGAAACCAACTGCCCGTCACGTGTGAAATAGAACCCTTTGGACTGCAGGGACCGGACGGCTTCTTGCGTAATGGAGATGCCGTCGCTGTTCATTTTGGTCAACGATTGGGTGAGACCTTCCGGTTTGGGCCGGACGCCGACTATTGACATTTCATCCAGTGTTTTCAACAAGTCCTTTACTTTGGACATGTTGATCTCCCGACCTGCAGGCAGCTTGTTCATTTTCCAGTCACCATCGTCTTTTTGGGTCAGCTCGATGGTGTCGCGCTTCTGCAATGAGCCGGTGCGCTCATTGATCGAATAGTCCTTGATGGTGAGTTTTTCAATGTCCGCCTTCTGTACTTGCAGCAAGTCCGGCTCGATCCAGTCACTGAATTTTGTGGACAGGTCGATGCTCACCTTTGCTGCATAGACGCGTTTTTGACCGGGTATTCTGACGAAACGATAGTTTTCCCGACCTTCGATTTCTGCGCTCATGATAAAGTCGGCGAGCACCTGCGCGTTCTGCCCCTTCAGGGTCACGCGTGTGCCGCGGCCAGTGAGGGCCGTGGCGCTTTCATCGAGCGGATCGATAACGCCAAGCGCTTCGTGGTCGGCAAGATTATTTGAGCGGAACTCATTTTTCCGGATTCCGATGATCCCGGCCGCGGTTTTTGCCAGGCGGTCCTTGCCGTCCGCCGGATAGTCGTTGTGGGAAGGAATGGTCCATCTGCCACCTTTGAACGTCACTTTGAACGGCACAGCCGAGCTGCCCTCCTCATCGAATTCGATCACTTCCAGTGTGGTTGCTGTGTTGGGATCGGTGAAATCCTGGAAGAACAACTCATTTTTATCCTGAAAAGCGTCCGGGGTCACCCTGCTCGGTGCTGTCACAAACGCCAGCACCGCCAGCACAACCGCAACCCCGCCGTAGGTTATTGTTTTTTGTAATTCAGTCATAGAACGTCTCCTGTTTTGCAATTCCGTGGTGTTTCATTCGATAATACTTTCTCGCTGTTTTACCCAAGCGCCTAATCGAATTACCAGATTTCGCTGATAATTGAGTGACAATAGCAGTGGCAGCGACTGCCAAACCCAGATTTTACCGCTACTGCAAGTGCCACTGCCACTTCTCCGTTGGCAGCAAAATCCAAAAATTGTCGACAATCTTTTGTCGATAATACGCCTAACCCCGCAGCCTGCGTGCCGCCCGTTCTCCCTCACGTTCACGCTTCTGGCGTTGAACAAAAACCCAGACGCCGAACGCGAAGACCGGGATGGGGGGCAGGAGCACCGCAAACATCTTGATGCCTCCCTGGATGTTTCGAATCTTTGCCTCCATTCTCTCTTTGCTGGCTGCGATCTTGGCTTCTTTTGTTGCTTCGATGCTGGTTTTTATCGCCTCGAATTTGCGGTTTTCGACCTCCTGCAGGTTACGCGTCATGATTTGTTTTGTCTTCTCGTCGATGTCGGTTCTTTGCCGCACCTTTGCCACCTTTTCATTGAGGCGCTGTTGCGCTTCGGCCAACTCCCGCGATGCTTCGGTCTCTGCTTCCTGCTCTTCGCTGTTGCGCTGCTCGATGAATTTGCGTGTCTGGTCTTCCACCGTCTCAAGTGTGCGGTGCTTTACGCGTTTGTTGCGCAACGCGATGAAGGATTCATCCCCCACGAGCACGTCCATGCAGTTGAGGAAAAATGAAACGTTGTCGAAGTTGAGGTTGCCGACAGCGCGTTTGCGGATTTCAAAAAACTCCTGTGAGATGAAATCGACATCAGCGATGACGATCACGTTTACCTTGTCTGGCGTCTCGGTTGAGTCTTTTGGCGTGGTTTCACCCTTTATTTGCGCGGCCAGCACATAATCCAGGCTGTTTGGCCTTCTGCCGAAAGGCGGGTTGACCAGTTGAATACCAAAGAAGCTGCGCTGCACAAGCTGCCCATAATTCAGTGAGCCGGACTGCTCGCCCGTCTTTATCAGCGGCGTAAAGTCAAAACTCGAGTTTGCTGCCTTTTGCAGGTAGCCGGGGAAAAGAAAAACCAACTCCTGCAGTCGCGCGCTGCTGGCGTGATCGGGGGCAAACGTCTCGGGATTTTCGTTGCCACGGCCAACGAAAACGACTTCCGGCTGCAGTTGCGCGAACTCCGGATGCGGATTGTACAAATCCCAGCAGATTTGCGCCTTATTCCAGCTCAGGCCGATATCCGTTGTCAGTCGGTGAATGTCGCCTTTGTCTTTCGGCGGCGGCCCTTGATTTTTCATAAATGGGTTGGTGTTGGCGCCCGATTTCTCGGATGGTGAAAGACCGACATTGGCGATCAGGAGAGGGTCGATCAACAGAAGCGTCGGGTGTCCTTGCAGGATGTAGTCCCGCAGATTATCCATGTCATTTTGTGGCAGGGAAGACGGCAATGCCACCAGCAGGCCGTCCAGTTCTTCTTCGATAGGGCTGGCGGCCGAAACCTGCACAACCTCATATTGCTTCTTCAACTCGTCAACCACGGGCCACGGGGGGTTGCTGCGGAATGATTGAAAATCGAAGCCGCCGAAAAGTTTGGCCTCTGTGTTGAGAATGCCGATTTTTTTGCGCTCCGTTTTTGCCACGACGCGAATGCTGCGCGCCAGTTCATATTCCACCGGCAGGCCGCGGTCGAAGAACGGAATGACCTGTTCTTCGGCGCCGCACTTGAACGCGATGCCGAGAAATGTCGGAATCGTGCTGGCGCGGGCACTGGAGATGTCCGGAATATCCTGCGGCGTAATGCTAAATTGTTCGCGCGCGTCGCGGGCTTCTTGCGTGAAAGGCTCTGTATCGTGGATGAGCACTTCCACCTTGCTGCCGCCGATGGCATCCATTTCTTGCAGAAAGCCGAGCAGATTTGCGCGTGTTTGCACATACTGCCGCGGCACTTCCTTGCTGATAAATGCTTCGATGAACACCGGGCGGTCGTCCGGAATTTCGTGCAGGAGGTTCTTGGTTTCCTTTGAAAGCGAATGCAATTGCTCAGCGGTGACGTCCAAACGGATGCTGGCGCGTCCAAGAATGACGTTCAGACTCATCACCATGATGATGATGGCGACCGAACGCCCCAGATAGTGCACCCACATCTGAAGGCCGTCTGCTTCCTGCGGCCAATGGCGCCTGCCAATGAGGAGGATATTTGCATACAGCATCAGCGAGGTGACTGAAACGAAATACAAGACACCGGAGAAACTGATAATGCCGCGTGCAAAATCTCCAAAAGGGCCGTAGACGCCGAGTGGCAAGACCATGTCCCTGAACCCCGAACCGGTCAGCGACCCGATCACATCCACAAAAACGAGAAAGCCACAGAACAGGGCGCCGAGAATAAATGCGATTGTGATGTTGGATGTGAGCAACGAGGCCAGCATGCCGACCGAAATGAGCGCGGCGCCGATGAACCAGTAACCGGCGTAGTTCGCGAACATCAACCCCAAATCCGGACTACCGAGCCACATCAAAACGAAGACGTGACTCAAGGAAAGGACCAGCGAGGCGGTGTAAACGCCCAACGTGGCCAGATATTTACCCAGCAC
>SMXE01000212.1 GCA_004357015.1 Caldithrix sp. | reverse complement strand
GTCAAATAAAACACTGCGGTTTTGTCAGGGTTCAAACCCGTGTTAGACCAACATGCGGCATTAAAGCCGAGCGCATGGATCTAAGGTTACCCATCTATTGATTTAGCCCAAAACTGGCTATTTGTTACTATTTACTATAAGGCAAATTTTCCTTATTTTATAAAAATCATTTCCCTGGTGCGAATAAATGCACCTGCCTCAATTTTATAAAAATATACACCGCTTGCTATAATCCCACCTTTAGCATTTGTTCCATCCCAAACAGCCGAATAACTGCCGGCGTTCTGATTTTCGTCAATTAAGGTCTTCACTTTTTTACCCAATGTATTATAGACGGTTAACTTCACATGACTCTCAACGGGGAGATCATATTGGATTGCCGTCCTGGGATTGAACGGGTTCGGGAAATTTTGGTAGAGATGAAATGATTCTGGTAAGATGTTATTTTTATGCTCTTTGACTTCTGTCTCAAAGCTGAATTGAGCAAACTCACGTGCTTTTCTGGCGAAGAATTTCATCACCTCGATACTGGCGAGTCGGTCCGCTCCCAGACCTGCCGTCATGATTATAACAACTTCTTGCGTATCCCCCAGTGCCATAGTGAAATTGCCGCTAGTTAGAGTCATATTGCGGCTTCCGGGATTGGCATCCAGCCAGCCGGTGTTGGCTACCGGGTCTCCGGTTTTGGTGAAGCGTGTCCGCTCGCCTGTAGATGGAACTCTAAAAGGATTGGGTGGATTTTCTGGTCGAGGGCGAAAGCCATTTAGAACATTGTAATACTGAAGAGTGCCGTTGTAGTTGCCGCCAAAACTCGGTTGACTACATTGGTCACCAGCTCCCTCGATCCAACTTCCGGTCATGGGTAAATTGCGGAATCCTTTACGTCCAACAAAATCAAATATAGCGATATCGTTTCCATTTGTGCTGGCGACAACGGGACCATAAAGTAACATGTAACCCAATGCAGGAGGAGAAGAATCAAATTGTCGGTAAGCGGGATCCAGAGTGGTTGAATTATAACCAAAGACCATCTGCAGAGTTGTATCGGTTCCGGCAAAATCGTCGCGAAAACTGCCTAAATCTACATCGCTATACAGTGCTATTGCCATGCTATCAATAATTGCGTTCGAAGGAGTTGTGTCGGTACCTTTGTAGATCAATCTGATACGGCGGTAGAGACTGTTTTCAATATCGATATCGTGATTATAAGCCCATAAAGTTACCTGCATTTCAATCCCAATTGGAGGAGAACCGTAAAGAGCTTGGGTTAGTTGAGGATTGAGGTCATTTGCGACGAACCAAACTACTTGCGGAGCATTCAATAGCCCTGGTTCTTCGCTTTTATCCATGATGCCGTTATTGTTTGAGTCGTAAAACGGTGCGCCTTTTTGCCATGGCCAATCTTGTAAATCTTTTTCGTAGGCTATTCGTAAAGAATCGGCCGCTGCATTCAATTCCTCCTGAGAAAACTGGAAATCACGGGATGAAGCATCTGGCCTTGAAATTAGAATATCGAATGCTTCGGATGTGAGGTCAACCGTCTGCCAGTCGGGTCGATAACGCCACACCCGATTAACCTGTGGATGGTTTGGATCTTCGGCAATACCGGGCGATAAAATCGCTCCCGGTTGAAGTCCGGTTCGAAAAGTGTGCCCACCAACCCGCAACGCCGGTTCTTGTCCATCCTGTACAAAACCTCCCCAGACAAATCCATCTGTAAAAACCACACCTACTGGTATCCCACGGGGATAGACGGCGCCCCAGGGAATGGCCGTTCCATTAATTTGCCAAAAAGGATTGCGTGCAGATATACCATCAGACTGAACCCACATGGCCAGCTTGTTGATGTTGATAAGAGTTGCCATGGGTTCTTCAGTTTGATGTTTTTCGTACGTCTCTGCACCAAATACTTCTTGAGAATCACCTTTTACTAAAAATATTATGTGAACCAGAAAAAGGCTAACAATTAACTTCTTCAACATCAAGCACCTCCTAATGAGTTAACTAATTGAACAAGCGGCCTAACATGCAGTTCATCAGTGGCAGGATTTCTGGGCATTGAAGTTACTGAACAAAAGCGCCGTGTTCACCAGGGTTTGGATTGTGCACCCGAGCACATCATAAATTTTCAAAATGGTCATTGTGCTTTCCGGTACAGTGAATCAAATAGTGGTGGTCGGGTTTGGAAAGTTTAGAAAAAACACACGCTGAGTTCGACAATCATCTACTCATATAAATACGAATAAAAAGCGCCGTACCCCCATACGCTTTCGAAAAAAAATATAATTTTTTCAATTTGACTTAATTCAGGAAGGCAAAACGATGTCAAATTTTTCCAGACGCTCTTTCAGAATTTGAAGCGCCCGGCCAATGTGCTTCTCGACTGTCTTGACGGAGACACCCATGATCTCTGCGATCTGTTTGTGGGAAAGGTTCTCCTGTCTGCTGAGGACAAAGGCCGTTCGGGAGCCGTCAGGGAGAGACAGGACAATCTTGTTGATAATTCTTTGCAGCTGTGCTATTTCAGCGTCGCCGCCAGAATCCAGGCCCGGCGCTGCAAACTCTTTTTCCGTTTGTACCTCCATATTGCGTTCCATCCTGCGCAGTTGATCTGTGGCCAGGTTAGTAGCGATGCGGAAAATGTAGGTTTCGAGATTGGTATCGGTCTTCAGCCGGGTGCGCGCTTCCCACAGACGCAGGAACGTTTCCTGTACGAGATCTTCCGCAACCTCCACCGAGTTGAGTTTGAAGTAAAGAAAACGATAAATTCTCGGTTGCAACGTGATGAAAATAAAATGGAGCACATCCTGGTCGCCTGCACGTAGCGCCTGAATATGCTCTTTGGTAATTTGCACGGACGACTCAGCCATGTTCTAATTTAGAGCAGTAGAATGGAAAAAGCAAGTGGCGGGATTTGAGCGGTTTTCACAATAGTTGATGAGTGAAGTTGTGATATGTGTGGCGCGCCTTCCTTGTTCAAAAACATCTTGCATTTCCCATGTCATTTGGCTATATTGCCCCGCTGTAATCGTTTACAGTTTCCACGATTATCTTAAGAAATCGCAGACTCGTCTGTGATTTTCTTTTGTTACGAAAATTCAAAAATGTTTCAAGACTTAACTGAAAAGTTCGAGGGTGTTTTCAAGAAGCTCCGCGGCCACGGCAAGCTGACGGAGAAAAATGTTGCCGACACCATGCGTGAAATTCGGCGCGTCCTTCTGGAGGCGGACGTCAATTTCAAAGTCGCAAAGGATTTCATTGCCAGAGTGCAGGAGAAGGCGCTCGGACACGAAGTCTTGAAAAGTGTGACGCCCGGTCAGCAGGTGATCAAAATTTTGCAGGAAGAACTCACGCATTTGATGGGCAGCACCGAGGCAGGCATCAAGGAAGCGAGCATTCCGCCGACGGTGATCATGCTGGTGGGTTTGCAGGGTTCCGGTAAAACAACGCTCGCTGGTAAACTGGCAAAATATTTCAAAGGTCGCGGTCTCAGTCCTTTGCTGGTTGCTGCCGACTTGCAGCGACCTGCCGCAGTCGAACAGCTAAAGGTCGTGGCGGGGCAGGTTGGTGTGAGCGTTCTGGCAGACCTGGACAGTACGCCGTTGAAGATCTGCAAAGAGGCTATCGTACAAGCCCGCAAGTCGATGAACGACCTGGTGATTCTGGACACCGCCGGCCGGTTGCATGTGGACGACGCTCTCATGCAAGAGTTGACGCAGATTAAGGATGCCACTGAGCCGCAGGAGATTTTCTTCGTCGCAGACGGCATGACGGGCCAGGACGCGGTGAACACCGCGCAGGAGTTTGTGCAACGTCTGGATTTCACCGGTATCGTGCTAACCAAGCTTGATGGCGATGCTCGCGGCGGTGCGGCGCTTTCGATTCGCGCCGTAACCGGCAAGCCGATCAAATTTATCAGCGTCGGCGAAAAATTCGATGCGCTCGAAAAATTCCACCCCGACCGAATGGCTTCGCGTATCCTGGGCCTGGGTGACATCGTAACGCTCGTAGAGCGCGCCCAGCAGGCTGTGGATGAGGAAAAAGCCAGCAAACTGGAGAAAAAGCTCCGTCGTCAGGAGTTTACTCTGGAGGATTTTTACGACCAACTGCAACAGATCAAGAATATGGGCCCCCTTGAGGATCTCATCAAGATGATGCCCGGCATGGGTGGCAAAGCGATGAAGGGACTCCAGATTGATGACCGTGCACTTGTCTATGTCGAAGCCATCATTAACTCGATGACGCTGGAGGAAAGGCACAGACCGAATATCATCAACGGCAGCCGGCGCAAGCGCATCGCTGTCGGCAGCGGGACAAGCGTGCAGGAGGTAAACAAGCTTTTGAATCAGTTCCAGATGATGCAGAAGATGGTTAAGCGCATGAGTAAGTTTGGCTTAAAAGGCATGCCAAGATTTAATTTGTGAAATTGTAATTGCGAATCACAAAAACATTGCATTAATTAACATATAACAAAAAGTTAAGGAGGCAAAGAGATTGTCCGTAAGGTTGCGTTTAAGAAGAATGGGTAAGAAGAAACAGCCATTCTACCGAATTGTAGCGATCGACTCCAGGGCCGCGCGTGACGCACGGTACCTCGAAAACCTGGGAACGTATAATCCCATTAAAGACCCTGTTGAGATCTCTGTCAAAGAAGATCGGGTCTTGTACTGGCTGGGGCAAGGCGCCATCCCTTCTGATACAGTAAGGAGTTTCTTCAAGAAAAAAGGTATTATGCTGAGATGGCATCTCATGAAACAAGGCGCAGATGATGCCATCATTGAAGAAGAATTGAAGAAGTGGGAAGTGCTGCAAATGGAGCGCCAAAAGCGACTTGATGCGCTTGAGGAGCAGCAGAAGCGGGAGGGTCAAAAAAAGAAAAAGGACAAGGCTGAAGCCGAAAAATCAGAAGAAGTGATCGCTGCAGCGAAATCTGAAGTGCCTGCGGTTGAGCCTCAGACCGAAGAGGCCGAGGAAGTGAAAGCGGCTGAACCTGATTCGACCCCCGAAGCGGAAGCAATTGCTGAACCGGTTGAGGACGAAGCTGAAGTGGAAGCGGTGACCATATCTGAACCTGAAGACGAAAAAGAGGAAGCGAATGTAGAGACTGCGCCGAAAGCTGAAGAAAGTGGAACTCCTGGAAATGGGGAACAATCGGCTGATGATGGGGACGAAGAGAAGAAAAGTGAATCTTAGGTAAGGGGGATGCTGTACTGAGTGTTATACCTGAAAACGTTGTAATCTAGACATTGATAAGCCCAAGTTCTTTTCTATCTTCTTAGTGAGGAAGTTACTCTAATGGAGGTAACCCTATGAGTAAGGAGTTTATCGAATACATCGTGAAGCACTTGGTAGACAACCCAGATGCGGTTAAGATCAACGTTATCACCGGTGAACGCACTGTTGTTTTCGAGTTGCGTGTCGGTGAGGGCGATATGGGCAAGGTGATCGGGCGTCACGGCCAGACCGCCAGATCTCTTCGGACGCTTCTTTCCGCAACTTCTGCCAAGAACGGGAAAAGAGCCGTTCTTGAAATTTTAGAATAGCGGCAGGCAGGAGTTCGTGACCAGGCAATTGCCCGATTTTATCGCAGTCGGGGTGGTTATGAAAGCACACGGTCTTAAGGGCGAACTCAATGTTAAGCCGCTAACCCATTCCCCTTCCAGATTTAACCATCTGTCACAGGTTCAAGTAGAACGGCGCGATGGCCAAGTTTCCCAAATGCTTGTCGAGGCGGTATCGTTGCGGGGAGATGTTGTGTATCTCAGGTTAGAAGGAATAGAGACGCGGGGAGAAGCCGACGCATTACGCGGCGCTTTTCTCAGCATTGCAAGAGCAGATCTTCTTCCTCTGGATAAAGACGAGTTCTATTTGTTTGAAGCAGTTGGATGTCGTGTAAAAACGTCTTCCGGTGACTTCTTAGGCCATGTAACAGATGTGCTGGATTTGAGTTCAAGTCCCATTTTTGTGGTAAAGTCGGGAGAGAAAGAATATCTCATCCCGGCCATCAAAGATGTTGTTCTCAATCTTGATTTGGAAAACGAAGAGATTATCATAGAGCCGCTTGCAGGCTTACTCGATTGAAGTGAGATGAAGATTTTTGTTGTAACAGCGTTTCCGAAGTTAGTCAGAGGGCCGCTGGATGAAAGCATTATCAAGCGGGCTGTGGGAAAAGAGATTGTTTCGATCAAGATTCTTGACCTGCGCGATTTTACCAACGACAAACACAAGCAGGTGGATGATTATCCGTACGGCGGTGGCGCCGGCATGATTCTGAAGCCGGAGCCGTTTTTTAGAGCCGTGGAGCACATCAAAGCTCAGGAGGTTCTGGAAAATCCCAGCGTGATTTTGATGACGCCGCAAGGGAAATCCTATACGCAGGACAGAGCAAAGTCACTGGCAAGAGAGTCTGATTTGATCTTTTTGTGCGGACATTACAAAGGCATTGACGAACGCGTCCGCGAGTATCTGGTCACCGAGGAAATTTCTATCGGTGACTATGTCTTGACCGGTGGCGAATTGGCGGCTGCGGTCGTGATCGATTCGGTGGTAAGGCTGTTGCCGGGTGCCATCGGCGATTTCGACTCGGCGCGTAGCGATTCATTTGAAAACGGGCTGCTCGATTGTCCCTATTACACGCGGCCTGAGAGTTATCGTGGTATGAAAGTGCCGCAGATTTTGCTTTCCGGACATCATGCCGAGATTGAAAAATGGCGAAAAGACAAATCGCTCGAACATACAGAAATCCGCCGGGCTGATTTGCTGGGGAATATAGTAAAATCGATAGACAAAACATAGAATGCTTGGAGGTAGATAGAAATGAATAAAGTAGATGCCCTTGTAGCTGGCCAACTGAAAACAGATCTTCCTGAGTTTAACCCGGGTGACACCGTTGCTGTTCATACCAAAGTTAGGGAGGGTGACAAAGAGCGTATTCAGATTTTTGAGGGCGTTGTCATCAAGCGCAAAGGCGGTGGTATCAATGAGATGTTCACAGTCAGAAAAATCTCCAACGGCATCGGTGTGGAGCGCATCTTTCCCGTGCACTCGCCCAACGTCGAAAAAATCGTCAGGTTGCGCGCCGGAAAAGTGCGGCGCGCAAAGCTGTATTACTTGCGTGAATTGAAAGGCAAGGCAGCCCGTATCGCTGAAAAGCGATAGACTTGAAATGCGATGCAATCGAGTCTTCCGACGGCATCGCTTTTCTGTTTCTTTGCGCTGTTCTGCGTTTTACCATCTGACCGAACGGCGTTTTCCTGCTTAGCGTGAATTTATCCGTCATCAGACGGTGCAGATAAGCCCGCTGGCCTATATTATCTCTCCCATCCTTACGGAATACCATAAAAGTCCAAAATTTGCTCTCGATCAAGCAACCTCCTGCCAGTTGGCGGACAAACTTATACAAATGGTCGTAAAAAGGCAAGAGTCTTCATTTTTGATCAATATTTTGCGCAATTGGCCGAAATAGTTGTTGACATTTGAGCCGGAGTTTTGTACGATACTACACCCGTTGTAGTCCTTTCTGCTGCCCGAGAAACTCACATTCTGAGCCGGAACGTTCTGGAGGCGACCCAAATGCCAATACACACCATCAAACTCGACAATCCTCAAGCGTTATATGTGGTTATGGGGCAAATTCCTTTTGTGAAAACGGCCGAGGAGATTCATGCCGCGCTGGTTGTAACTGTGCCGGAAATAAAGTTTGGGATTGCGTTTAACGAACCTGCCGCGCCGCCGGTGGTCAAGCATTTCGGCACCGACGAAACGCTCATCGAACTGGCACGCAAGAGTGCCGGCAACATCGCTGTTGGGGAGATCTTTGTGCTGTTTTGGGCTGGAACCGCTACTGCGGGCGTGATGAACGTCTTGCGGGAAGTGTCCGAAATTCAGAAGATTTACTGCGCTACCACGGGTTCTGTGGAAGTTATTGTTGTGGATAGCACTCACGGCAGGGATGTGATGGGACTGGTTGGCGGCTATGCCAGGGAAGAAGAGCGGTGCGTTCAAGTGGTGAAAAGGCGCGGTGTTTTTTAGGTTGTTTGTGCAGAAAAAAGATCAGTTCGTTACAGGTGTGTGATTCGACGTTGCGGCTTCACTCCTTTGTTCATTCGCCGTCCCCATGGCCATTCCACTAACCTGCTGGGGTTTGCCAATAGCATCATTCCTGACCCAAGCCAACTTTTGCCATCAGTTCAGCGTAGGCCGGGTGAGAGCGGATGACATCCATGGCTGGCAAAATTCGGCAGTAAACCAGCCACCAGGATCGTTCTTCATAGGCTTGGTGCATGTAATCAAAGGCCTTATCTACTTCTCCAAGCCCCATGTAAACCCAGGTAAAATACATCGACTGAACGTACTCCTTTGTAGACCGGTCCTCGAGTTCTGATAGGATGTTTCTGGCTTGTTCAGTTTCTCCGACTGTTGCATAAGCATAGCCCAGCGTCGCTGCGACGGCAACGTAACCTCCGGACAATTTGTAGGCCGCCTCCATTTCGGAAACAGCTTCCTTATTGTGGTCTTCCTCCAACAACGCGAGCCCCAACCAGTAGCGGGCCGGGAAAAAGTTGGGATCAAATTCCAGAGTCTGTCGATATTGCTGAATCGCCTGCGGATACTCGCGCTTGTAATAGTGCAACCGGCCAACGTCCGTACTGATTTGAAGCGACAAGGGATCGATCTGCTGGGCTCGATGAATCTGCTCCAGCGACTGGTCAAATTTGCCCCTGACCCACAATTGTCCGGCGTACCATTGCCGTGCAATCGCATAATTCGGATTCAAGGCGATTGCGTGCCTGAACATTTGCTCAGACGCCTGCCAGTCCCATTCGTACGAGGACTTCACTGCGCCCAAAGCAGTGTGGGCCTCGGCCAGAGAATCGTCAATTTCGAGCGCTTTCAGAGCCGCAGCTTTGGCTTTGGGCCAGACATCCCGCGCCGGGAGGAAACCGTGGATCCCGATCAAGGCATAGGCGTCGGACAGGCCTGTGTAGGCCAGTGCGTAAGTCGGTTCTTTGCCAATGGCCTGATTGAAATATTCAATGCTTTGTCTGAAGCTCTCGGCAGTGCGCTTGTTCCAGTGATAGCGGCCCTTGAGATATAGTTGGTATGCCTCGTTGTCGATGCGGTATTGTTTTGAGATTTGCTCCTTTTTCTTGCGAGATAATTTGACGCTCAACTTACTGGTTATTTCTTTGGCAATTTCTCCTTGCACTTTTGAGAAGTCGGTGAGTTTGCTGTTATATCGTTCGCCCCATATCTGGCTGCCATCAATAGGATTAACCAGTTCTGCACCGACAGAAATGTCGTCGCCGCGTTGAACTATCCAACCCAATAAAAGCAATCGAACACCCAATTTTTTGCTCAAACTCTTAAAATCGATTTTCTGATTCTTGTAATGGAACACCGAGGTTCGGGAGATGACTTTGATGTTTGGGAGTTTGGCAAGGTTGTTGATCAGACTTTCGGTCAAGCCGTCGCTCAGATATTCGGTCTCTTTACTGCCGGATATGTTGTTGAACGGTAGGACAGCCAGGGATTCAACCCCGTCACGCTTCAGTCGCGAGATTCTCGCTAATTTCTTTCTTGAGGTGGAAGTGCGCGTTCTTGTTGCCGGATCTTTTTTAGAAAGTCTCTTGTGGATCGGCTTCAAGTCTGACCGAAGTTCTGCGATTCTTTGGTAACGTTCCTCAGGGTTTTTGGCCAGAGCTTTCACAACAACGGTTTCAAGGTCTGGAGGAATATCCTGAACCCACGACATAATAGGAATAGGTTCTTCATTCAGAATCGAGTACATGGTCGTGACGTCGTGGTCTCCCTTGAAAGGATGCTGCCCGGAAAACATTTCATACAAAATAACGCCGGTAGCCCAAATGTCGCTGCGGTGGTCTACTTCTAAACTCATCACTTGTTCAGGTGACATGTAGGCGACCGTACCAAGAGTGGTTCCGGACTTGGTGATTTGCTCTTGACCTACGTACTTGGCGAGACCAAAGTCGATAATCTTGATTTCATTTCGTTTGGTGACCATAATGTTGGAGGGCTTGACGTCCCGATGAATGATGCCTGCTTCATGTGCTCTGGCCAGTCCCGCCGTCAGTTGTAGCGCGAAATCGAGCGCGGTGTCTGGTGCCAGAGGGCCCCGGGCAATCTGCTCCCTGAGTACTTCACCGTCGTAGCAAGCCATCACAATAAACATCTGTCCCTGATCGGTTTCGTCGATCTCATAAATTGAACAAATATTCGCATGGTCGAGAGAAGATGCGGATTGCGCCTCAATGATGAAGCGCTCTTTGGCTTCGGAATCGTCTGTAGGGACGGCCGGCAGAAATTTCAGGGCGACTTTGCGCTGGAGTCTTGTGTCGGTGGCCTGGTAAACGATCCCCATGCCGCCTTCTCCGATCTTGCGGATGATTTTATAGTGCGAGATTGTCTGGTCAATCAAAGGCTCCCACATCGGGATCGCCCCCGGTCCAAATTGATGATAGAATGAGTCGCCGCTCCAGGACGAGACGTCTTATGGTTAAGCCTCCATCCTGCCTTAGCCCGTCTTCGAACGCGAGTTGATTGATTGAGCACTACTCTACTGTTGTGCAAGCCAAAGTATGTTTGAGAGATATTCGGCAGCGGTATCGTAGGTTCGGGATAGGCGACTCTTTGGGATGCATAAAAAAGTATGTAATTATGACCTGAATGTCAAGCTGTTAGTTTTGAAGCGTCATCGCATGACGGGTTTCTCTCACGCGGCCTGGGTTGCCTGAGTTTGAGTTGCGTGAAAACAATTGCTTTTCTAACGCATCTTTGTTAATTGACAATAGGTTACGAGAATCCTGACTATCGAACGCTGAGCTTCTTCAGTAAGGTTCGCGTTCGTGTTGCATTGCTTGAGACAGACACGCAAGT
>SMXE01000211.1 GCA_004357015.1 Caldithrix sp. | reverse complement strand
TGGGAAACTGCATAAGTCCATCTCGCTTGTCAGTCCGCTGCCATCCCGGTCCATGATTCCGCTATTTCACTGAAGGTGTGGGCAGTGTCCAAATAAAGGGAAAAATCACAGGATTGTCAAGGAATCTGTGGCGGAGCTAAAATACGATGACAACGGTACGGCTCGCGAGATAGTTGATATCGGTACCAAGCTTGAGGGGGTTGCCACCCACGATTTTCAATAGTTGGTGAAGTTCTTGAAGAACGGCAAGGGTGGTAGGCTCTGACAAATAATTCTTAGTTTCCTCATACCACGCCAGGATTACAATCTTTTCATTGGCAAGCAAGAAAAAATCAACTAGCTAGAAGAAAAACCCAACTGTATAGAGGGTGATATAAGGAAACTGGATCATCGGAGACATGACCGTCAGAGATATGATAATGTCGATTGCAACATTATTATTGTGATGGTGTCGCGTAATTATTGCAATTTACTGCATGACTAAGGGGAAACGCACGGCCCGGATAATTCAGATGTTTTCTTCGCGTGCTTCGCGGCTCAGGATTTGTCAGGTTTAGAATCTTTTTTCGGTTTGTACCAAAATTTACTATTCAGCAAGTGCCCCCAAACTTTGTTATAGGGATGGACTTTCTCTACTTTCACTCCCTTCGAGTAAACCGGCCGCCCTTCATTCGCCCATTGGAAAATGGACCCTTCCAGATTGTAGACCTTTTTATAACCCAATGTTTGAAGCCGGGTGGCCAATTGGGAAGAGCGATATCCCACCGAACAGTAGACCACGATAGGATGCTCTTTTTCCAAACCACGAATCGCTGCAATGGCCGCATTTTCTGAGCCCGCCAGCCTTGCCGCCTGCAAGTGGCTCACTTCATATTCTTTCAACTCCCGAGCATCGAGCAGCACCGGTTTTTCTTCCTCCTCAGATGTGAGCCAATGGGCCAACCTGTGTGTGGATATCTGGGTGACTGTTGAGAATTTCTTGCGGATGAGTTTTTTGACCGCCGACCAGACCAGGCTCTCCTGCGAAAGGCTGGTACCGCATAGAAAGGGTAGAATCATGATTGCCATCAGGGTTCGTTTTGTCACCAGGAAAGAGAGCGTCAGCCTGTTCATACGAATTTAACTTAATCAGCACAATTCGGCAAGATGGATATCATAAGGTGGCTATCATAATACGAAGCATGATTCATCTAACCTGAATAATTCATAAAAAAATTCAACGCAGAGTTCGCCGAGAACGCGGAGGCAGGCAGAGAAAAACTTAAACATTTAATACTATGAGAGATCGGTATTGATCTGGAATTCTTGTAGAAAGCAGATCCATTTCTCTGCGTCTTTTGCGAACTCTGCGTTTAGAAACTTGTTTCCCACATCAACTAGTACTTAATATATTATAAATTAACAATTTAAAGCTTACTCTGACAGATTTATGAATAATCCAGGATAATAATAAAATCAGGATAATAACAAAATAAGGAAAAAAGGCGATGAATACAAGAAGTGTGTGCGAAGCGAAATCGTTGCGGTGAGCAAACAAGGGATTTGTTGTTAGTTGTTGTAACTGTAATTTTCTTTAGTTAAATATAGATAGCGACGAAGAAAATATCGAGCCACTTTTTGTAATTTCAGACAAATATCCTGTTGGTCAACCACCTTTCAATACATCCGGTGATGACATGTTAAGAAAATTGATAGTTGTGTTTTCAGTCACCCTCTTGGGCTTGATGCCGCTTTGGGGGTCTGCCAAGAGCAATAAAATTCATCACATGACACTGCCGAATGGCCTGGTCGTCATTGTTATTGAAAACCCGATTGTGCCGTTGGTTACCATCGAGATTGACGTCAGAAATGGCGCTTTCACCGAGTCGCCGGAATTTGACGGACTGTCCCACCTTTTTGAGCACATGTTTTTCAAGGCGAACGCGTCCATTCCCAATCAGGAAAGATTTATGGAACGAACGCGTGAATTGGGAATGACTTTCAACGCGACCACCAGTGAAGAACGGGTGAGCTATTCGTTCACCGTTCCGAGAGACAGTCTCAGGCCGAGCATGGCGTTTATGAAAGCGGCCGTGACAACCCCGTTGTTCCTCGAAGAAGAATTAGAGCGTGAGCGGCTTGTGGTGATAGATGAGTACGACCGAAATGAATCCGATCCCTTCTTTCATCTCAATCGCGCAGTGAACCAAAAGCTCTGGTATGAGTACTTTAGCCGGAAAAACGTCATTGGCGACCGGGAGGTGCTCCTCACCACGGGCCCGGATAAAATGCGCACGATTCAAAAAAAGTACTACATCCCCAACAATTCTGCCCTCCTGGTGGCCGGGGATGTGCAGCACGAAACGGTTTTTGAATTTGCACAAGAATATTTCGGAGATTGGGAAAGCGGCCCCGACCCGTTTGAAGAAGATCTGATCCCTTTTCACCCGGCTTTGGAAAAGTACGAAACCGTGATTGTGGAAAAGCCTGTCAGTGACATAACCATCATGCTTCGCTGGCAGGGACCTAGCGTATCCATACACACCGATGATACGTATGCCGCCGACGTGTTCAGCTTTATCATGAACCACAATTCGAAATTCCGCCCGATTCTTTCCGGCAGCGGACTTTTTACAAGCGTTAGCCTCTCATATCTGACTCTGGATAACAAAGGCCCTATAACCATTGTTGCGCAAGCGAGTGCCGAAAAATTTCATGAGGCCAGGACCGCCTTGTTTGAGGAGCTCAAATACATGGTGCATCCGGGTTATTTCACGGATGAACAAATTGAATATGCAAAAACCAGACTTGAAGTCCGTGAAACATATAGCTGGGAGAGCCCTTCCTCGTTTGCACAATCTATCGGTTTTTGGTGGAGTGTGACCGGTGGGATGGATTATTATCTAAGCTACCTGGATAATTTAAAAAAAGTCACGCGCGAGGACATTTCAGATTTTGCCAAAAAGTACATCCAGAATGCGCCCTGTGTCATGGGGATTTTGGTGTCTCCCGAAGATAAAGAAAAACTTGGGCTGTCCGAGAGCAGCTCCTACCTTGACAAAGCGAGGAAATAAGATGAAACGTAGCATACTTGCTGTTGTTCTCTTAACGTGTCTGGTTTTTGGCGGCCGCCTGTGGGCTGCAAATGAGTTCAATAAGGCGGAAGCGTTTTCTGTAAAGGGCCTGAAAGTAATTTTGAAGCAGAACCCGACCAACGAGATTATTTCAGTTCAGCTTTATCTCAAAGGCGGCGTTTTGAACTTGACCGAATCCACCCAGGGTATTGAAGCGTTTATTTTTAGCAGCAGTACGCTAAAAGATAAAAAATATGCTGAGAAAAAGTGGAACAAGATCATTGATGGCACGGGTGCGGAACTGGGGTCAGCCTACGGAAAGGATTTTACGGTGGTGAGCCTGCGCTGTACCCGGCAATATTTCGATCAACTGTGGGAGTTGTTTTCCGATTATGTTCTGAAGACGACGTTTTACGATGAAAGAGTTGAAATCGCAAGAGAGCGAATGTTGATGCGGATGCGACAGCGGCAAGACAAACCCGATGTGACTGTTCGATATCTTGCTGAAGAGCAATTCTACCGTGGACACCCGTACCGGTTTGATCCGTTGGGTGTTGAAGCGTCTCTCAGCAAGATCAGCATGAAGCAAATGAAATCCCATCTGAAGAAAGCTTTGAAAAAGTCGAGATTGCTGCTTGTGGTGGTTGGCAATGTGGCTAGAGCAGACTTAGAGAAAAAAGTAGCCAAAACGTTCGGCAAGCTCTCGAAAGGGAAATACAAGCAGACATTGCCGGGCGCAGTGACTCATACAAGCCCAAGCCTGAAAGTCGTGGAACGCGATCTGCCTACAAATTATATTCTGGGGTTGTTTTGTGCACCGGCTCAAACGGACCCGGACTATCCCGCGATGACCATTGCCATGGATATTTTGAAATGGCGCTTGTTCGAAGAAATAAGGACGAAACGCAATTTGTCCTATGCTCCCGATGCCTTCCTGTCAACGGAACTGGCAAGCTACGGCGGCATTTATGCCACATCGGTCCAACCGGATTCCACCGTCACAATCATGCTGGCTGAGCTTAAAAAATTACAAGTCGAGCCGGTGGCTGCCAAGGATTTGCGAGATCGAATCAATGTGTATCTGACCCTCTATTACTTGAGCAATGAGTCCAATGCTGCTCAGGCACAATTTTTAGCGCGTTTCGAGCTCTCGGGGCTTGGCTGGCAAGAAGGCGAAAAAAGGGTGGAAAAGTTAAGGAAAGTAACGGCAGAGGATGTACAACGGGTCGCAAGCCAGTATTTCAAAAATATTCAGTTCGTAGTCTTGGGGGATCCCGAATTAATTGATGAGAAGCTGTTTACATCGATGTAGTATGATTTTTTTGCCTGGCGTGCCTTTGAAGTCCCGGATGAGCTATGAATCAAAACTGCTCTGCCGCCGGGTCTGCGACAACAGTTTCTGGTAAGCCCAGTACCTTCCTGAGTTTCAGCACCAACTCGATAACATAGGAAAATACCAGCGGTGTTAAAACAAGCGTGATGATGGTCGAAAGCGCCAAGCCACCAACGACCACGGATCCTAAGCCGCGATACAACTCCGACCCGGCGCCGGGCATGACAATTAGCGGCAGCATTGCCAGAACAGACGTTCCTGTGGACATGAAAATGGGCCTGACCCGCACCCGCACGGACTCCATTACGGCGTCGCGAGGATTTTCTCCCTCTCTCATCAGATTAAGCGCTTGATAGACAATGAGGATGGCATTGTTAATGACGGTGCCGACGAGAATAAAAAAGCCCAGCATAGTCAGAATGTCGAGTTGCTGAGTACTGTCAAACAACTGGACCGTGCGAAATCCCAACACGCCACCGAAGATTGCCAATGGTACGGTCAAGAGGATAACAAAGGGGGAAATGAAGGATTGAAACAGGGCCGCCAACAGGAGGTAGGTCAGGAGCACTGCCAGGTAGAAATTCAACAGCATTTCCTTTCGCAGCCGGGTGAGGTCATCGGCGGTGCCGGCCAGTTTAATATCATACACGGTGCCAATTTCTCCTTGCTCTCGCAATGGCCGGATGATTTCATCCTGAATGCGTGCTATGGCCGTTTCCAGGGGAATGTCATCGGGTAACGCCGTATCAATGGTGACTGCCCTTTGGCGCTCGACACGATTGATCGATATGGGGCCCTGGCGCAGTTTGATATCAGTAATGTCCCCCAGTGTAATAACCCGGCCGTCTGGTGTGGCCAAAGGCAATTGCGCGATATCCTGCGTATGCTGCGTCCATCTCTCCCGACCTTTAAGAATCAGATCGATCTCACGCCCATGGAAACGAAAGTCGCTCACGTTTGCGCCGTCGACGAGTGCGTTTACCGCCAGACCGATATCTGTGGCGCTGAACCCAACATCGGCCGCACGCACGCGGTCCGGGTAGACACGCACCTCCGGGCTGCCTAAATCAAGGCTTGGAATCGGTCGCGCACTTGCACCGGGCAAGACCTCAGAAATTTGGTCAAACACTTTTTGAGCAATTTCCAGCACTCGAATCAGATCCGGTCCGGTAATGTCAATTGAAACGGACCGTGTGCCGGAAAACCCCCGCGTGAAGAGTGAAGATTGTCTGGCAAAGCCAAACGCTCCGGGCACGGAATTCAGAGCAGCGTTAATGACAGGTATCAATTCCCGAACCCGTGCATCGTCCCGCGAGCGCATTCCCATAAAAGCCTGATCTGGCAAGGCAACATAGAAAAAGTTGCTGATGCCACCCCCTGGCAAAGCTTCTGCTTCTTCCGGAGGCGTTTCCCAAAGCTCGCTCACTTGCGATTCAATGTCTGCACCAATTTTGATCATCTCATCGAGATTGTACCCGGGCGGTGGTATCAGCAAACCGAAGAGAAAATTCTGGTTGCCGTTTGGCAAATACTCTGCCGGCGGCATCATAACCCAGGTAAGGCCGATAGCAACCAGAACAATTCCCATGATTGTCCCCAGCCGCCGGTAGCCCCGGTCATTGACATAATTGACGAAGGACGCGATTTGGCTGGCTAGCCGGCCAAGTAACGACTCCTTGCCCTCTTTGCCGTGAAGTTTGGTTGAAATGTTCAAAATGCGTGAAGACAGGGAAGGGATAACCGTAACTGCCACGATCAACGATATGACAATGCTGCTCGAAATAGCGATGGCGATATCCTTGAACAACTGTCCGGCGCGCTCCTCGATGAAAATGATTGGCAGAAAGACAGCGACCGTCGTCACGGTTGAGGCCAATAGCGCGCCCCAAACTTCCTGCGTCGCTTCCAAGGCGGCCTGCCACTTTGTTTTGCCCAATTGCATGTGCCGATAAATGTTTTCCAATACTATAATTGCGCTATCAACAACCATGCCGACGGCGAAAGCCATCCCTGCTAACGAGATAACGTTAATCGATCTGCCAAACAGGTACATGGTTAAGAAGGTCGTGATGATGGAAATTGGAATGGACATCCCAATAACCAGGATGGAGGAAATAGATCGCAAGAACATAAACAAGACGGCAATAGCCAAAAAGCCGCCCAGAAACATATTCGAAAACACCAAATCAATGGCTGAATTGATATATACCGTCTCACGATAGACATTCTCCACATGTATTCCTCGCGGGTGCAGAATTTCCTTGTTTACCGCGTCCATTTCTTTCAGCAGGCCATCCATCACTTCCAGCACATTTGCGCCCACTTGCCGCTGGGCGTTGAACACGATTC
>SMXE01000210.1 GCA_004357015.1 Caldithrix sp. | reverse complement strand
CTATGGGCGGAGAAATGGGCATGGTCACCGACGATGCCGGGATTCAGTTCCGAATGTTGAATCGCTCAAAAGGTCCGGCCGTTTGGTCGCCAAGGGCGCAGTGCGATCGTGCGCTCTACGCCCAGCGGGTACGCCAGGCATGCGAGGATCAATCGAACCTCGATTTGCGACAGGGCATGGGCATGCGCGTTGAGATTAAGAACGGCCGCGTTGGTGGTGTCTACACGGAGTCGGGACGGTTGATAGCGGCCCGAACGGTGATTTTAACCGCGGGTACTTTTCTGAATGGTGTTATTCATGTTGGCGAGGTGCAGTACTCCGCTGGCCGCGCCGGCGAGTTTGCCGCCAAGGGCATCACGGAATGTCTGGTCGAACTGGGCTTCGAGTCCGGCCGAATGAAGACCGGCACGCCACCCAGAGTGGATGGCAACACAATCGATTTCAGTAAAACAGTCATTCAGCCAGGCGACGACAACCCGGTGCCGTTTTCATACCGGCACGACAAACTAGAAGTAGAGCAATTGCCGTGTCATCTAACTTATACAAATAAGACGACACATAACGTTTTGGAAAAAGGCTTTGACCGCTCGCCGATGTTCACCGATCGCATCAAAGGGGTGGGACCCAGATACTGTCCTTCGATCGAAGACAAGATTCACCGCTTTGCCGACCGCGACCGGCACCAGATTTTCCTGGAACCAGAGGGAAGAAACACCACCGAGTACTACGTAAACGGCTTTTCCACCAGCCTGCCGGAAGAGGTGCAGTTGGAGGGCATCCGAACGATTGCGGGACTCGAGAATGTTCAAGTCACCCGCTTTGGCTACGCAGTGGAGTACGACTACTTTCCGCCAACGCAACTGTACCCGAATCTTGAGACCAAGAGGGTAGAGCATCTGTTCTTCGCAGGCCAGATAAACGGCACTACCGGCTACGAGGAGGCCGCATGCCAGGGCTTCATGGCCGGCGTCAATGCCGTGCTCAAGATGCGGGGGGAAGCGCCGTTCGTCCTCGGCCGCACTGAGGCTTATGTTGGGGTTTTGATCGACGATCTCGTCTCCAAGGGAACCCTTGAGCCGTACCGCATGTTTACCTCGCGCGCCGAGCACCGCCTGATCCTGCGGCAGGACAATGCGGACCTGCGGCTGATGGATTATGGCCACCGCTTCGGTCTTATCGACCGGCAGGACCATAAGAAGCTGTGCGAGAAACGAGAGAGAATTCAGGAATCTCTCGCACAGTTGCAGCAGGAAAAGGTTGCGCCGGAAGATGTGAATCCTGCGCTGGAGCGAATTGGTTCGTCGCCGCTGTTGGAGAAAGAGTCGCTGTACAATTTACTTAAACGGCCAGAGGTGCGGCTTTCTGATTTGAAGGGTTTGCGCCATCTTAATATTCTGGAGCAGTGGGGCGATCAATTGTGGCGGTCAGTGCGGGAGCAGGTGGAAATCGAAATCAAGTACGAAGGATTTATCCGGCGGCAAAAGGAACAAGCGGAACGGGTCCTCCGGTTGGATTCAAAGCCGATTCCCAAAGGGTTCGACTATGCCGCTATCGGAGCGCTTTCCGCCGAGGCGCGGGAAAAGCTGGGTAAAATTCAACCTCAAACCATCGGTCAGGCGACGCGGATTTCGGGGGTGTCTCCGGCAGATGTTTCCGTTTTGCTCATCCACCTTGGCCGGCCTGTGGCCCATGATGTTTCACGTGAAACATGGCTAGCGGAGGGAGCTTGAGACTGAAAGAACTCAAGAGCCGATTCGCCGGGGCTGGCCTGCCGTTGTCGCAACACCAGGCGGAGCAGTTTCTCCTCTACCACGAGGAGTTGATAAAATGGAATCCGCGCGCCAAACTTATCTCGAAGCGCGATGAGGGCCGAGTGCTTAGCCGGCATTTTCTTGAGTGTGCGGGGCTCACACAGTTCGAAGAGTTTGCTGAAGGCGTTGAGACTCTCGACCTCGGAACAGGCGGCGGCTTTCCCGGGCTTGCGATGAAAATTGTCCGGCCAGACTTAAAGATGACCCTGCTTGATTCCAAACGATGGAAAACGCTTTTTTTGAGAAGCGTGATTGAAAAACTTGGTCTGTCGGGGACATGCGTGGTTTGTGAGCGCGTCGAAAACCTGGCGGACTCACCCGGATTTCGGGGCCGGTTTGATGTTGTGGTTTGTCGCGCAGTGACGGAATTGGCGATTCTTTATGGTTGGGCCACACCGTTGCTGCGGGAGGGCGGCGTACTTGTTGCTGTGAAAGGATCGCAGTTATCACGGGAACAAGAGGAGATGCGGCGCGCTTTTCCGGATGTATCTGTGACAGCGAGGCCGCTCTCTGTGCAGGATGAAGAACATAAACTAAAAGCCGTGCTTTGTTCGTTATTCGATCGTGCCGATGCCGAAAACGTCTAAGAAACTGCTGCAGGCCATAGCGCGCGCACAGTCCGTTGCCGAACTTCCGGAACGGGTTGTGAATGGGAAGTGTGTGTACGTCAAGGGCGCGGTTGGCGCCCTCAAGCCGCTGCTTGTGGCACACCTTAGCAAACAATTGAGCCGGCCCGTTGTATATTTTTCTCATGATCGGGAGGAGAGCGAAGAGGTTAAGGAAGATTTGGAACGTCTGCTCGGAGAGGAGGCCGTCGCCCATTTTCCGGCGTTTGTTTTATACGGTTCCGGTTTCGATCATCACAACCACGACAGTTTACGCGCCCGCCTGAAGACGCTTGAAGCTCTGACAAAGGAGCATCCGGCGGTGATTGTTGCCCACTGCTCTGGTTTGCTGCATAGGTTACCTCTTCCTGAAATATTTTCACAGAATAGAATCTCAGTCCGGCCGGGCAAAGAGGTTGAGTTTGACAAGCTGGTTGCTTTATTGGTAGACATGGGGTTTGTGCGGGAGACCCGCGTCGAGCACCCGGGCGAAATGTGTGTCCGTGGCGGCATCGTCGACGTGTTTCCCTATTCGGCAGAGTCCCCATACCGCATCGAATTCTGGGGCGAGTCCGTCGAATCTCTACGCAAGTTTGATCCTGAGACCCAGCGATCTGTGGCATCGGTGGAGCGGCTCGACATTTTCCCACAGGACATAGAATCTACAGAGCAGGAGAGCAGCGACGCGCGCGCCAGCCTGCTGGACTATTTGCCCGAGCAGGCAATTGTGGTGTTCGACGAGCCGGACAGAATTCTGCGCAGTCTGGCGCTTGAGCTCAGGACGGCTTCTGACGATGAAGAGGCTATGGAGCTTGCCGAAGCGGCCTGGCGGCAAGTGGAAACGCGCTTGGCCAGGACTGCCCAGATGCGCTTTGTCTCCGTCGGTTCGAAGTACCCCCGTCTGGTCTCGCTCGATGCCAAAAGTCCGCAGCCGTTTAAAGGCGATCTAAAAGCGTTCCGTACTGCCCTGACGACTTTTGCTGAGGAGAAACTGAACGGCCATGACCACGCCCTGGAAATCTATTACAGTTGCGACAGTGAGAGTCAGGCTGAGCGGTTACAGGAGATTTTTGCCGACGAGGAGATTGTTTTCCCGGGCTTGTCTGTCACGTCCATCGGATTGCACAAAGGCTTTGTATTCCCGGAAGCCAGCCTCATCGTCTACACCGACCATCAGTTTTACGGCCGTACAAAGCGGCTTCGGCTGCCAAAGCGCCGCTTCAAAGGCCTGAACCCCAACCAACTCAAGCATCTGAATGTGGGCGATTACGTTGTCCACGTGGACTACGGCATCGGTGTTTTCCGCGGTCTCAAGAAAATTGCCGTGCACGGCCACGAACGTGAATGTTTGCAGATCGAATATCGCGATGGCGACATGGTGTACGTGCGCATTGAACGCATGGACAGGGTGAACAAACATTCATCCAAAGATACGGCCACGCCGCCGCTTAGCAAACTCGGTTCCGCCGAATGGCAAAAGCTGAAGATGCGCACCAAGAAGAAGATCAAAGATATCGCCAAAGATTTGATCGAAATCTATGCCAGGAGAAGATCTCAACCCGGTTTCGCATTCGAGGCCGATGGCCTTTGGCAACGCGAGTTGGAGGCCTCGTTCCCGTACGATGATACGCCGGACCAGGTCACGGCGACGGTGGAAGTGAAGCAAGACATGGAAAGCCCGCGGCCCATGGATCGTCTGATCTGCGGCGATGTTGGTTTTGGAAAAACCGAGATCGCGGTGCGGGCCGCGTTCAAAGCGGTGCTGGGGGGCAAGCAGGTTGCCATGCTCGTGCCCACGACGATCCTCGCCTATCAGCACCTCAACACTTTCCGTGAGCGGCTGGCCAAGTTCCCGGTGCAGGTGGAAATGCTGTCGCGCTTCCGTACCCGCGCCGAGCAGAAAGTCATTCTCGAAAAGCTGGCAGCGGGTGAGGTCGATATCGTCATTGGCACGCATCGGCTGCTTTCAAAAGATGTTCAGTTTAAGGCGCTTGGCCTCCTCATCGTCGATGAGGAACATCGATTTGGCGTGACACACAAAGAGAAGCTGAGGCGGTTTCGCGCAACCATTGACGTGCTAACGTTGACCGCCACGCCAATTCCGCGCACCTTGCAGTTTTCGTTGATGGGCGCCCGCGACATGACGCTCATCACCACCCCGCCGAAGAACCGTCTGCCGATCATTACCGAAATATTGCCTTTCAGCCCGCGCTATGTCCGTGAAGTGATTTTGCGCGAGCTCGACCGCCGTGGCCAGGCCTTTTTTGTTCACAACAGAGTAAAGTCCATCAACCGGATTGCCGAAATGGTGAGTGACTTGGTGCCGGAAGCCAGGGTTGCTGTGGCGCACGGCCAGATGCCGGAGAAGGAGTTGGAAAAGGTCATGGTTGACTTCATTGAAAAGAAGTACGAGATTCTGGTTTCAACCATGATTATCGAGTCTGGTCTCGACATGCCGAACGTAAATACAATTATCGTAAATCGCGCCGACAAATTGGGGTTGGCGCAGCTCTACCAGCTCCGGGGCCGCGTGGGCAGATCGCACCAGCGCGCGTATGCTTATTTCATCATTCCGCCCATTGAGCGTCTGACCGACGATGCGCTGAAGCGGTTGCGATCGATCGAGGAGTTTTCCGACATCGGGTCCGGCACACAATTGGCTATGCGCGACCTGGAGATCCGCGGCGCCGGCAATCTACTCGGCGCTGAACAGACCGGGTTCATCGACACACTCGGGTTTGATCTCTACAACAAAATCCTCGACGAAGCCATTCAGGAACTAAAGGCGGAGCGGTTGCCTCAGGAGGCAAAGAAGCCCTCGGTTGAAACGTTGGTTGAGATGGACTTAGATGCCTATTTGCCGGAGAACTATGTCGCCGCTGGGCCGGAGCGCGTAGACATTTATCGGCGTCTGACAGGCTTGCAAGCGTTGCAGGAAATCACGGAGATTTGGGCGGAGCTGGAGGACCGTTTCGGCAAACTGCCGCAACCCGTAAAAAACCTGCTAACCTTTGTTGCCATTCGAAGACTGGGCCAGCATCTGGGACTAAAGATGATCCGTATAACGAAGAGAGAGATGATAGCCGAATACTCGCCTGAAATCCTGGATACGCAGGGGGAACAATTTCATGCGTGGCTGGGTTCAACTGTGGCAAATGCTTCGCTGCCCTTTGAGTTTTTTCAGAACGAGGGTCTCGGGATTAGGTTGCAGATACCAGATACTGGCGATAAGCTATTGTTAATAAAAGAGTTTCTTCAAAGCCTGGATCCGGGTGCAACCAACCCCACCCCTGTGGCCACGCAATAGAAAGTAACTAAGATATTGATTTTACTAAAGATAGAAGTTAAGGAATCAAGGAGGGCGCCGCTTGAAAGGAATTAATCTTGCCTGGTTTGTTAGTCTGTTGTTGCTAGCGCTCTTGGGTACGAAGTGCGGGCGACCAAAGGATGCCAGCCCCGTCATAGCCGTTGTCGGCGAAGAAGCTCTTACCTTAAATGAGTTGATAGACAAGATTCCCAACCACATTCGTTCCGACATGACCTCGGTGAATTTGCGGGAGTTTGTTCTAAGTTGGATCAACGACCAGGTCCTGTATCAGGAAGCCGTTGCCCGTGAGATCGACAGGGATGAAACGCTGCGAAAGGAATTTGAGAATCTCAAAAGAGAGCTTGTTATAAGTAAGTTGTTGGAACAGACCCTGAATAAGGATATCGCAGTTGCCGAAGAAGAGATAAAAGCCTACTATGATGCCAACCGGGAAGGCTTTATCCTGTCTGATGACGTGGTTCATGCCCATCACGTTTTGTTGGGCAGCCAGAAGGAGGCCAACGAGGTCAGGAAGCGGCTGCGGGCCGGAGAGCCTTTTGGAACGGTGGCGCAGGACATCACGCAAGATTCTCTGGAAGCGGACGCTTGGGATCTCGGCTATTTCTCCAGGAATGATGTCATTGAGGAAATCGCAAAAGTGGTTTTCAAGATGTCGGTCAAGTCGATTTCCTATCCGATAAAATCTGATTTTGGTTATCACATCGTGCAACTGGTTGACAAACAAAAGAAGGGCGAGGTCGAGAGCTTTGACACGGTCAAAGACGAAATTAAACAAAAACTACTGACCAGGAAAAGACAGGATAAATATCAGCGCTTTGTGTTGCAAATGAAGAGCAAGTTCAAGATACAGACCAACTTTCTATTGCTTGATTCGTCCATACTTGATTCACTTTTGTATAAAGTAGATAGGGCTGCGTTATGATTATGATAAGGAAAAGTCTTCTTCTGATCGTTCTGTTACTGGGTTCGTTGCATGCCGTTTCTGGCCAGGAGGAGGTGCTGGACAAGATTGTTGCTATCGTCGATGACACCATTATTCTTTATTCGGAGCTGCAACAGTTTGCTTACAGCCTTGCGATTCAGGGTGGTGTTGACCCTGTAAAGGAACCGGAGGAGTTCGACAAGATCTTGCAGAAAACGCTGGCTGAGTTGATCACACAGAAGGTGTTGCTGGTGCAGGCCAGGTTGGACAGTTTGGAGGTCAGCGATCGCCAGATCGAGAGTGTGCTTGAGCAGCAGATTGAACAGATGGTGCAGCAACTCGGCTCAGAAACCCGGGTCGAAGAGTACTTTGGCACGACCTTGCGCCAGATCCGGCGGGAATTTCGCGAAGAAGTAGAGGAGCGGCTTTTGGTGCAAAGGCTGCAGGAAGTGAAAAGCATGCAAACGCGGATTTCACGCCGGGAAGTGGAACATTTCTACACTGCTCATCACGACAGCTTGCCGGTGATGAAAGAAGCTGTTAAGATCAGCCATATTCTGGTCAACGTGGAGCCGAGCGAGGCTGCGCTTGAAGCTGCGCGGAGGCTGGCTGAAGACGTCCTCGAGCAACTACACAAGGGCGCCGACTTTGCCGAGTTAGCCAGGCAGCACTCGCAAGATCCGGGTTCCACTTCAAAGGGCGGCGATCTTGGCCGGCTGCAGAGGGGCGATCTGGTAAAGGAATTCGAGGAGGTTGCGTTTCAGTTGGAACCTGGCGAGATTTCAGAGATCGTGCGGACGAAGTTCGGACTGCACATCATTCAGATGGTGGCCAAGATCGGCGAAAAGATTCACACGCGCCATATCTTGTTTCGACTCGACACTTCACCGGAAGACGAGCAGCGCACCGTGGACAACCTTTATGAAATCCGGCGCCAGATCCTTGCCGGCGAAACCACGTGGAATGAAAGTGTCGAGAAGGACTCACAGGACTCTGCCTCCAAAGGAAATAAGGGTGACTTGGGCTGGTTTGAGATGGAGCAATTTCAAATCCCCGCATTTAAGACCGCCATCACGGGTTTAGAGGTCGGGCAGCTTTCCGATCCTGTCAAGACAAAGTTCGGAATCCACCTTGTGCGAGTAGACGACAGGAGAGACGAACGTGCACTGGACATCGTAAAGGATTGGGAACAGATTGAAAAATGGGCGCTGGAGCTGAAACGGCGCAAAGAGTTTGAAAAGTACGTCGCGGAAATCAGGAAAGATGTTTACATCGAGATAAAGGATATATGATTGTTCTGGAAGTTCTCGGACAAATGCTTTTCTGGATTGTCATGATTGCTGGTATTGTAGTTATACCGTTCGGGATTCCTGGAACGTTTTTGATACTCACGAGCGCCTTTGTCTACGGGTGGGTCACCGCGTTCTCCGAAGTCACCTGGAGCTTGTTGGGGATTCTCTTCCTTATTGCCCTTCTGGCTGAGGTATTGGAGTTCTTCATAGGGGTTGCAACGACTGGCAAATATGGCGGGTCCAAGCAGGCCATGTTTGGCGCCATCGTAGGAAGCATCGCGGGCGCCATCTGGGGCACGCCATTGCTCCCTTTGGTCGGAACACTGATAGGCGCTTTCGCTGGCGCCTTTGCTGGCGCAGCATGTTTTGAGTATTTCACGTCACAGGATTTTGACAAAGCTCTGCGAGTCGGGTTTGGCGCCTTTCTTGGGGCCGTAGGGGGAAAGTTTACTAAAATTGCTGTGGCCACTGCCATGGTGGTCATGGTTGGTTTCAGCGTGTTCTAACTGGCATCGCATGCAGAAGTACTCTTTCTTGATTTTGCTATTGGTCGTCCCCGCTGTTTTGTTTGCCCAGGGCCACGCGCCCCGGAGCGAATTTGTAGTCGCCCGGCTAAAATACAACGGTGGCGGCGATTGGTACAACGATCCTTCCATCATTCCAAACCTGCTCAAATTCATGGCCACGCACACGAATATCGATGTCGGCAATCGTGAGGCGATCGTGGAAATTACCGACGAGGAGCTTTTTTCCTATCCGGTGATTTTCATGACGGGCCACGGCCGAGTGTCTTTTTCAAAGCCGGAAGCGGCCCGTCTTCGGCTTTATTTAACCTCCGGCGGCTTCCTTTATGCCGACGATGATTACGGCATGGACAAGTCCTTTCGCAAAGAGATCAAGAAAGTTTTTCCGGATGCAGCGCTCGTGGAGCTTCCTTTTCCGCACGAGATTTTTCACAGCCATTTCAGTTTCGCCAGTGGCGCACCGAAGATTCACGAGCATGATGGCGGCCCGCCAAAGAGTTTCGGAATTTTCCACGAAGGCCGGATGGTTGTCTTTTATACCTTTAATACCAATATTTCTGATGGCTGGGCCGACGAAAACGTGCACGGCAATCCACCGGCAGTCAGACAGAAGGCCTTTGAGATGGGAACAAACATCATGGTTTTTGCCCTAACACGTTGAGGTGCAGGAATGAGCGGCACAGAGAACGCGTACCAAAATTTGCTCAACAGGCTCGATTCGCTCCGGCGGCGAAGCAAGACACTGAACCTGGCCCGGGGTGTCGTGTTCTTCCTGGCGGTTGCGGTGTTGACCGTCTTATGTGCCATTGCAATCGAAGCGCTCTTTCATATGAATTCGACCGGCCGCTACACCCTTCTCGCTGTTCTGCTTCTGGCAAATGCAGCCACCCTGATTTGGTTTGTCGGACGGCCTTGCCACGCAATCGTTTTTCGTAGACATTCACCGGACAATATCAGTCTGGCACTAAAGGTGGGGCAGCACTTCTCCGCCATTCGGGACCGGCTTGCAGACGCCCTGCAGGTGTTTCAAAAACATGCGGAAAACAAGGAAGGCTACTCTCTGGAACTTGCAGACGCCTCACTCGATCGCATTTACGACGAGGCTAAAGAGCACGAGTTCACCCAGGCCGCCAGTACGCGTCCGTTCAAGAGCGCCCTAAAATTTTCTGCCTGCGCTGTGGTTGTTTGTGGCCTCGTTTTCTGGATCTTTTCGCAATCGCTCAGCGGCGCTTCCAACCGTGTGTTCCATCCGTCGGTCTATTTTGCCCGCAATGCCGGCCTGGTTTTAGAGATCGCGCCAGGGGATACACAAGTGGTAAAGGGAGAATCGCTGGCAATCGTGGCCACTGTTCGGGGCGAATTTGACGCCGAAGTGAAACTCTTTGTTAAGAGTCCGGATGCAATTGCATACGACCGGCATGTTCTGAAAAAGACCAGGGGGCAGAGTTTTTCATACCAGCTTGATGACATCACAACGGACAAGATCTACTACGTCGAGGCCGGGCGACAGCGCAGCGCGGATTTTTCGATTTCGATTATCGAGCGACCCTTTGTCCGGAGCCTGCACGTGAAGCTGAAGTACCCCGCGTATTCCAAACTTGGCCGCCAGATGCTGGATGAGAATGTTGGCGATATCGCATCGCTCAAGGGCACACGCGTCGAGCTTTTGCTGCAGACCAACAAGAGCGTGTCGGCCGCCCGCCTTGTTTTCGACGATCAGGCCTCGGTGCCGATGACGGTCTCCGGAAAGGAAATCTCCGGCAAATTTACCGTTGCGCGCTCAGGGAGCTATCACGTGGAATTGACGGATGGCGAAGGACTGAACAACTCCGACCCCATCGAATACCGCATCTCGCTCATCGAGGATCATTTTCCCATCGTGCAGATTCCCTTCCCCGGCCAGGATGTGGATTTGAGTAAAGACATGCTGCTGCCACTCACCATCGATGCCCAGGACGATTTCGGCATCGCCAGACTTCGGCTCGGTTACCGTATTTCAAAGCAGGGCATCGATGAGGGCGACTTGCAGTTTCTCAAAGTGCCATCTACCAGAGCCAACAGCGACAACCTCATGGTCAATTATGCCTGGGATATGTCCGGCATGGGGCTCATGCCGGAGGATGTCGTAGAATATTATGCGGAAGTGTTCGACAACGACACTGTCTCCGGCCCCAAGCGGGCGCGAAGTCTCACCTACCGCGTGCGCTTTCCTTCTATTTATGAAATGTACGAAGAAATCGCCGCCGGGCACGAGGAGACATTTGAAGATCTGGAAGCGATTGTTGCAGAGAGCGAATCGCTGAGAGAGATGCTTGCTGAAATCGTGCAGGAGATGAAACGCGACCCCGAACTGAACTGGGAGCAGAAGCAGGAGGTGCAGGAAGCCGCCGCGGCCCAGGAAAAGATGCAGGAAAAATTGCAGCAGGTTGAGGAAAAGCTAGACAGCATGATCGACCGCATGGAGCAAAACGATCTGCTTTCGATGGAAACGCTGCAAAAGTACCGCGAGCTGCAATCGCTGATGCAGGAGATGCTCACCGAGGAGTTGCGCGAAGCCCTCGAGCAACTGCAAAAAGCGATGGCAGACCTCGACCCGCAGGAGATGAAAAAAGCAATGGAGCAGTTTTCCGCCAGCCAGGAAGATTTTCTCAAAAGCATGGAGCGGACGCTGAATTTGTTGAAGAAACTGCAAATCGAGCAGAAGTTGGATGAATCGCTGCGCCGGGCGCAGGACCTGCTCCGCCGCCAGGAAGAGTTGAACCAGAATGCGGCGAACTCACAAAGCCAGAAGGAAAATTCCAAGTACGCTCAGGAGCAGAAGGGCATTCGCCAGGACACCGAGGATCTCGGTGAGCAACTCGAGGACCTCATGAACCAGATGAGCGAGTTCCCGCAAATGCCAATGGATCAAGTTGAATCGGCGCAGAACCAGATCCGCGAAGGCGGGCTGCCACAGCAAATGGACCAGGCTGCGCAGCAGTTTCAATCGGGGCAAATGCAGTCCGGCCAGGAAACCGGCCAGCAGGTCTCTCAGGGGTTGCAGCAGATGGTCGAGTCGCTCCAGAGCGCAAAAAAGCAAATGTCGGAAGAAGAAAAGCAGAAAATCATGCAGGCGCTCCGACGTTCTTCACACGATCTTCTGAATCTGTCGAAACAGCAGGAACGGCTTAAGCAAAAGACGCAGGGCTCGGACCGCAATACGCCTGGCATGAACGAGATGGCGGAGAAGCAGCAGGACATGCTTTCGGGTTTGGGTCGGGTTACAGCCGAGCTTTTTGAACTGTCTCAAAATACGTTTTTTGTGACACCGGAAATTGGCAAGGCTTTGGGCAAAGCCATGAACGGCATGCAAGAGTCTCTGGCCGGCCTCGAGGGTCGCAACCCGGGCAAAGCCAGCGGCAACCAGGCAAGCGCAATGGCGGGTCTTAACGAAGCCACTGCCGGCCTCCGTGACTCGATGCAAGGGTTGAGCGGGGCGTCTTCCGGTATCGGCTTTGAGGAAATGATGCAGCGAATGATGGGTCTTTCTGGTCAGCAGCAAGGCGTCAACCAGCAGACGTCGCAACTGGGCGAAGGCGGGCAGAGCGGGCAACTGAGCATGCAGCAGCAGGCTGCGATGGCCCGGCTGGCGCGCGAACAGGCAGGGGTGCAGAAGTCGTTGCAGCAACTGATGAAAGAGGCCGGTTCCGCCGGTCAGTCCGATCTTCTTGGCGACATGGCACAGATTGGCAAGGAAATGGAGGAGGTGGTCAAAGAGCTGGCGCAGCGCAATGTGAGCGGTCGGACCATCGAGCGCCAGAAGCGGATTCTGTCGCGGCTGCTGGATGCACAGCGTTCCATGCAAGACCGCGATTACAGCCGGCGGCGCAAAGCGGAAACCGCCAAAGCCTACACCGTCATCAGCCCGTCCGCGCTCTCCGACCCCAGGGCACGGCAGGGGGACCGGATCAGAAACGAATTGCTCAAGGCCATGAAAGAGGGTTACTCGAGGGATTACAAAGAATTGATTCAGAAGTATTTTGAAACTCTGGCTGCCGAGGGGGATGCGGAGACGTTGAATGAATAGTTCAATGAAAACACTCACCAGCTGCATCATCTTTTTCAGCTTGTTGGCTGTTTGCCTTAACCCTGCGCTGGCGCAGAGAACGAAAGTGCAATCGGTTCAGGACAATTCCAGAAGCCGGCTGAGGATGGCGCAGGATTACGAACGGCGGGGCAACTACAATACAGCGCTTAGGATCTACAAACGCCTGTACACCGAGGTGCCGGCCAATCAGCTTTATTATGAAGGCCTTAAGCGCAACATGGTGCGGATGAAACAGTTTGACGAGTTGATCGAGATGATCAACGTGCGCATCAGTCGCACAAATGGCGTGCGGCCGAACGTCGACCTTGCCGATGTGTACTACCGCAAAGGCGAGTCGGAGCGTGCGCTTGCGATCTGGCAGCAGGCGTTGACCCAGTTTGCGCAGCAAAAATCAACATACACCTACGTCGCCAACGCCATGGTCAGCAACAGGCTCTACGACGAGGCCCTTGAGGCTTACCGGCAGGGCCGCCAGACATTCAACGATGAAAATGTGTTTATTTTCGAGATGGCAAATATTTATGTCCTGCGGCTGAAGTACAAAGAGGCGACGCTTGAGTACCTGAAGCACCTGGAGCGCAACCCAAACCAGTTTGGCTACATCGAGAATCGCATCGTGAATTACACCAAGGATCCGGAGCGCGCGCGGGAAGTGGCGGCCATACTGGAAGAGAATCTTGCCGGGCGCAAACAGAAATATCTGG
>SMXE01000209.1 GCA_004357015.1 Caldithrix sp. | reverse complement strand
TCCGGAGGATGCCGAGGTTGTCGACTTGCGGGAAAGCGAATAGTTGAAGGTTTGCAGTGCCATCCGAGTCAGACCACCGTTTCGTTCGGAACGCTGCTTGATGCCATCCCCCACTCCCGGCTAAATCATTTCTTGAAACGCTTACATAATTTACTTATATTTTGAATCGCAATTTTCGAGGCAGGAATGGCTCCTAAAAATTTTCAGATTTTTGATGCCCATACACATTTTTTTTCCCACAGTTGGTTGGGTCAATTTTATCAGCTTGCGAAAGACCGGTTTGGCAGCATTGAGGAACTTGCACAAGAATTAGGCTGGGAGCCGCCGCCGCAGGATCCCAGAAAGTTGGGCAAACGGTGGGTCGCTGAGCAGGATAAATACGGTGTTCATAAACAGGTGCTGTTTGCAAGTAAACTCAATGACGCCGAGTTGCTGGCCGCCGCCATAAACGATCATCCGGACAGATTGGTTGGGTACTTTATGGTCGAGCCCGGCGTTCCAGATGTGCGCAATCAGACACTCTACTCCCTGAACATTCTGGGAATGAGGGGCGTGTTGCTGTTTCCGGCCATGCACCACTTCCATGCCTCAGACCAGGCGGCTTACACAATTTATGAGGAAGCGTTTTCGGCTTCGGCGCCGGTGTTCATCCATTTTGGCAACCTGAGCATTCCCATTTTCAAGAAGCTGGGTCTGCCAGACAATATTGAGCTCAAGTACTCCAGCCCGGAAGACCTGGCAAAGCCCGCAAACGATTTTCCTGAGGTGAACTTTATCATCCCGCATTTTGGCGGCGGGCGTTTTGAAGAGGCACTCAAAGTCGCCGCAGCGCACCGAAACGTTTATTTCGATACCTCGAGTTCAAACACCTGGATCACGCCGCCACTCACGCTAAAGGAAGTGTTCCGGCGTGCTTTGGAAACAGTTGGTCCCGAGCGCATCTTGTTCGGGACGGACTCTTCCTTCTTCCCGCGCGGCTGGCGCGCAGATATTTTTGAAACCCAACTCGAAATTCTTGATTCGCTCAAACTCTCGAAAAGCGAAATGAAAATGATCTTCGGTGCCAACCTCGCCAGAATTCTGAATCTCACCCCTTGAGAGTTGCCGGCCATGCCCGAACTCCCTGACCTTGTTTATCTCGAAACAAAGCTGGCTGAATACCTGAGCGGCCGTGAGATTCTTGCCATTAAGGTTAAGCAACCCGTCGTGCTCCGGATTTTACTGCAAGAGGGTTTTGAAAAAGCCCTCACCCGGACTCGCTTTACAAAAATACACAGACATGGCCCCTTCATGAATTTCGGGTTCGAGAACGATTGCGAGCTGGTTATTCACCCCATGCTGGCTGGCCGCTTCATGTATGCCGCCCAAGACGCCAACACGGGAAAAGGACTGTGTTTTTCTTTATATCTCGATAATGGCGCCGCCCTGCACTATCTTGATGACAAAAAAATGGGCAAGGCATATCTAATTCCTGCCGGCCGTTACGAACAGATCCCACGTTATTCGCAGCAGGGGGTAAACATTCTAAGCAGCGACTTTACGCTTGAGTGTTTTCGAAAACTCATTGCAGGCCAGCGCAAGCAAGTGCGTGTGTTCTTGATGGATCAAACCAGGTTGAGCGCCATCGGCAACTGCTATGCCGACGAGATCTTGTTTGATGGCCGCATTCACCCGAAAACCTTTTGCAACCAACTTGCTCCGGAGGAGGTCGATCGATTGCATCAAAGCATCAACACGGTTATTGCTTGGGGCATCGCTGAGGTAGAGAGAGCACAGCAGCCGCTGGAGGTAAAGGTGCGCAGTCACGTAAAAGTGCGAAACAAGAAGGACATGCCGTGCCCGCGTTGCCAAACGACGATTCGCAGAGCAGGCGTTCTCGGTTATGATACATTTTTTTGTCCTGCCTGCCAGCCCGCCAAACGAACTCAATTCATCGACTGGTCATGACGCCGGACCACGCAACTCATAAACTACCTGACGGGAAGACGTGACAGATTACCAAAACGATTCCATAACTCTCATGAGCTTCATTCGCCGCGGCGCGCGGCCGGCTGTCATCTTGTTTACCATCGGGATGTTCCTGACAATCGCTCTGATGCCGACGCCGGAGGGCCTCACACCGGAGGCGCAAAAGTCCATCGCTATTTTCCTGGTGGCCATCACACTCTGGGTCACCCACGTGCTGCCGTTGATGATCACCAGCTTGCTGGTCATCATCCTCTTCCCTCTTGCCGGTGTTTTGACCACGAGGCAATCCTACGCCCTTTTTGGCAATGAGGCGATCTTCTTCATTCTGGGAGCGTTCGTGCTCGCTTCCGGAATCATGCGTTCGGGCCTGAGTACCCGCCTTGCGGTATTGGCGCTGCGGTATCTTGGCAAGTCACCGAATTATCTGATCCTGAGCTTCCTGTGCCTGCCCTGCTTCATGTCCTTCTGGATGTCGGAACACGCGGTGGCGGCTATGATGTTTCCTATCGTGCTCGAAGTAGTGGATGCACTGAAATTGGTGCCACAAAAAAGCAACTACGGCAAAGCGCTCTTTCTTGCGATGACCTGGGGGTGCATTATCGGCGGTATCGCCACGTTCCTGGGTGGCGCGCGTGCCCCGCTGGCGCTGGGCATTTTGCGGCAGACCACTGGCCAAAGCATTGGGTTTCTGCACTGGTCCCTGGCCGCAATGCCCACCGTTATAGCGATGGTGGGCCTGGCCTACTTTGTGCTTATCAAAATGTTTCCATCAGAAATCAAGGATATCAGCGCGGCGCAATCCGCGCTCAGGAACAAGCAACTGCGCATGGGAAGGATCACGCAGCGCGAGCGCGCCCTTGGCCTGTTGATGGTCATGACCATTGCCGCCTGGATCGCGTTCGGGGAGCAACTGGGACTGGCCAATATCGCCATCGCTGCGGTTGTCATTGCCTTTCTGTTTCGGCTTTTGGATTGGAAGGAAGTAGAGGAGGATGTAAACTGGGGCATTTTTCTAATGTACGGCGGCGCTATTTGCCTTGGCTTTGCTATGGAAATGACCGGGGCGGCGCAATGGCTGGCCGATAAGTCACTGGGCACTTTTGTGAGTACCGGCTTTGGCTTGATTCTGGCGCTATCCTTCATCGCATTGTTCCTCACCGAGGCCATCAGCAACACGGCGGTGGTGGCGCTCATGATGCCGCTCGCCCTTAGCCTGGGAACAACATTTGACATGGACCCGCGCCTGGTCACCATGGCGCTGACCATCCCCTCTGGCCTCGCCTTTCAATTGCCCATGGGCACGCCGGCAACAGCCATCGCCTACTCATCGGGTTTTGTCGAACTCAAAGACACAATCGTTGCGGGCATGATCCTCAAACTTTTTGCCCTGGCAATTTTTATGGTTTCAATTCTGTTTTACTGGCCGTTAATTGGCTTTAACTTTTGAAGATTAAAATGAAAAAGATATTGCTCATTCTCTCTTTTCTCAGAAACACACCGGAGTCAGCCAGCGAAGCCATCAATATAGCGAAACAGAACCGGGCTGAGCTGGTGGTGCTGTTTGTCCTGGATATTGAATTCGCCGAGAACATCGTCAATAAATTGACCGATGAAGGCTGGATCGGCGGGAAGCCGTCAGAGCAGCTTTACATGTCACTTTTGCGGGAATACAAATTGCAGTCTGAAGCCAGAACCTCAGAGATCGAGGAGCAGGCAAAGAAGGAAGACGTGAAGGTGCGTTCGATTATCAAGAGCGGTGCAATCCTTGAGCAAACATTGAAAATAGTAACGCTCGAGAATCCGGACCTGATCTTCATCAGTCGGCGCAAACGCTCCAGCCTGTCCCGCCTCATCTTCGGTTCCCTGGCCAACGCCCTGCAGAAAAGGGTCCGATGCGAAGTCCGCATCATCGACTCAGAGTGAATTTCGCTTGCAAGAGCAGAGCAAAACGTTTATATTTCCCGTTGTCGTTGCATTTCAAAGGAAACTTCTGACGCTTATGGATTCGAAGATAAAAGTGGGCGACAAAGCCCCCGATTTCACGGTGCTGGCCGGCGATCTGTCAGAAGTAAATCTGGCAACCGACAGTGGCAAAGTGCGCTTGCTGCTCTCGCTTCCTTCACTGGATACACCCGTCTGCGATGCCGAAGCGAAGCGCTTCAATGCAGAGGCGGCCGGATTCCAGGACAATGTCGTGGTTTACACCATCAGTTGCGACCTACCCTTTGCGCTGGGCCGCTGGTGCGCCGCCGCCAACGCTAACAACATCAAGACACTGTCCGATCATCGCGATATGAGTTTCGGTGACGCCTACGGCACGCACAGCCAGGAATTCCGTCTCCTGAGTCGCGCGGTTTTCCTGCTGGATCAAAACGACATTGTCCAGTACGTCCAGTATGTGCCCGAAGTGAGTCAGCACCCGGACTACGACGCAGCGCTGGCCGCGGTCAAGAATATTGCCGGGTAGAGATCTGACGCAAGGAAAATTTGTTGCAAGGCTCATTTTTTGAGCCTTTTTTGTTTTGCCATGGACCTACGCAGATTTTGCAATCATTTGACCCGCGTAAATCCGCTGGCCAAAATACGGAACCACGAACGCAATGCCGAAATCTGATTCTGAAACCACGATCTCCGAACTGAAAGATCTCGTCCGGTCCTTTGTCGAAGAGCGGGATTGGCGGCAGTTCCATAACGGCAAAGATCTCGCCATCGGTTTGTCCATTGAAGCTGCGGAATTGCTCGAGCATTTTCGCTTCAAGTCAGTGGACGAAGTAACCCAATTGCTCGCCGACCCGGCTGCTCTTAAAGAAGTGTGCCATGAGCTTGCGGATATCTTCTATTTCGTTCTGGCGCTCAGCGATCATCTTGATATCCAGCTAAGCGAAGCGTTCCGCGAGAAACTCGAGATTGCGCGGGAGAGATATCCGGTGGAACTGGCGAAGGGAAAAAACCTGAAATACACCGAGCTGCAGAAAGGGCGAAAATCGTGAAATTTCTACTGACGCTTGTCCTTCTGTTCGTGGTATTTCTGCTGCTCATTCGGACATTCGAAAACCGGATCGTATTTGTGCCGTTCAAGTACCCGCAAGGGTACTGGCACCCGGAAGCGTTCGGACTCGAACTTGCAGACTGCACCTTTGAAGCCGCGGACGGCGTGACGTTGCACGGCTGGTATCTGCAGCAAGACAGCGCGGCGGCGACGCTGCTCTGGTGCCACGGCAACGCCGGCAACATTTCGGACCGGCTGGACAACATGGCACGTCTCGCAAAACTTCCTCTCAATATTTTCATCTTCGATTACCGTGGCTACGGCAAAAGCCAGGGCTCGCCCAACGAACAGGGAGTTTACCTCGATGCTGTGGCGGCGTACGATTATTTAACCGGCGAAAAGGGCGTTAACCCGTCTGGCCTCTTTATCTTCGGCCGCTCCCTCGGCGGCGCTGTGGCGGTGGACCTGGCAGCAAAACGAGACTGCGCCGGCTTGATTCTCGAATCTACCTTCTCTTCCGGAACGGACATGGCCAGGAGCATGTTCGGTTTCATCCCCGTGCACCTCGTGACACAGATAAAATTTGACTCGATTAGCAAAATCAGGAACATTCACGTGCCAATTCTCTTTTTGCACGGCACACGAGATCGCACCGTGCCCTTCAAATTGGGAAAAAAGTTGTTCGAGGCCGCCAACGAGCCAAAGGAGTTTTATGAAATCGCCGGGGCGGACCACAACGACACCTACGTTGTGGGTGGGCAGGCGTATTTTGAGCGTTTCAGGAAATTCATAGCGGCCTTGCAGGTAGGTGGAGTTTGATGGCATGACTAAAAGGGGTGTGATTTCGAGGCGAGCGAGAAATCTGGCGCAGGCACTTTGCCGCGCCGGTTAGTTGAACGAGCAGCGTTGTCGGCACAGGTCAGATTTCTCGACTCGTCCCTCGCTCGAAATGACACGTGAG